>JAITUY010000077.1 GCA_031286095.1 Treponema sp.
TCCAGTAATATTTTCAAAACCATTAAGCAATTCAGAGCCTTTCCCTTTACCTAATTTTTGATCAATGTATTTGTGCATTTTTTCAATATGTTTTTTATAGTTATCCATTTTTCTCTCCCGAATAAATATTTTGTTTATTTACCAATACAGGTATAGTTAAATTATAGCAAAACAAAAAAATAATTACAATGAACTTTTTGTATCACTTTATATATTCTGCAATAATTTCAGCCCCAATGTTGCTTAACAATATGTATGTTCAGGTGTATGACTCAAGCGGCGCTACGGTTGGAAACGAGACAAGTTTATCCAGCACCAGCAGTACCACAAACATTAATAGGACTTTAACTGTTGGACAGGAGTACTATATACGTGTAAAACCTTTCAGTTCCTGTTCCAGCGGCACATACAAGATAGCGTTTAATGCGAGTACCACGGCGCTTGCGCTATAAGCAGTAAGCAACAAACATGTAAGGAAGATAAAAACTTTGCTGCCTGTTATTCGCATTAGAAAATGGTTCTAATTTAACACAAATCTTTTTTTAACGTCCTGATTCCCAAGAAGATGGACAAAATAATCGAACAAGTGTCCGCTATGGGCGCGCAGAGTTGAATGCCTAAAACGCCAAAAATGGGAACGACGGTAAAAAGCAGAGGAATAAAAAAAAGTCCCTGCCGGGAAAAAGCAAGTACGCTTGCGGGAATCGCCTTACCGATTGTTTGAAGCATAAAACTGGTCAGCAATATCCAGCCTAAAAACGGCAGACACAGACTTTGTGCGCGAAGCATGAAAGTCCCTATTCTTATAACATCGGCGTCGTCATGGCGGAACAGCGCGATAATTGAAGGGGCGCAGATAAAACAGGCGGTTGATATTACTATCAGCAATATTGTTGAGAGACGAAGGCAAAACCAGAACGCTTTTTTTACCCTGTCGTAACGTTTAGCGCCGAAGTTAAATCCGCATACGGGCTGGAACGCCTGCCCGAATCCAAGAACCGCGGAACTGGCAAGCATGAAAATACGGTTGGTAATTGAAATGGCGGCTATAACGGCGTCGCCGTAAATGCCGGCGGCGTGGTTTAACAACAGCGTCGTAAGGCTTTGCATAGACTGGCGGAGTAGCGAAGGAGTTCCGCCGCGTACCATTTCGCGGTAATTTTTTAACGAAGGCGAAAAATTGCGGAATTCTATCCGCAGGTTTCCCTTTATCCTGCACGCAATGAAATACAGTATTAAGAAACTGACGCACTGGCTTATCATTGTCGCCAGAGACGCGCCGCGCACTCCCATTTTTAGTACAAAAATAAATATAGGATCAAGAACGATGTTGAGAATCGCGCCCGTGGTCATGCCCATCATGCCGAACAGGGCGCTACCCTGATAACGAAGCAGGTTATTCATCATAAAAGAAGATACCATGAACGGCGCGCCAAGCAGAATAAAACGCAGATAATCAACAGCGTAAGGTAAAATTGTTTCGGTCGAACCAAGAAGCAGGGTCAGCGGCTTTATAAAAATAGTTCCGAGTATTGCTATGACAAGCCCGACAGCAAACGCGGTGTAAAAACTTGTAGCCGCCATTTTTTCCGCTGTTTCTGTTTCTCTTGCGCCAAGAGAACGGGAGATAAGGTTACCCGCGCCGTGACCGAAAAAGAAACCTACAGCCTGAATGATCGACATCAATGAAAATACCACTCCGACTCCGGCAATTGCGCTGGTTCCGAGCGAGCTGACAAAATAAGTGTCCGCCGTATTGTAAATGGACGATATAAGCATTCCTGTTATTGTTGGAACCGCCAGTTTGCAAATCAACGGCCCCACCGGAGAAGAGATCATCATTTCATGTTTTGCCGCAGTAGCGTTTACCGCAGTATTATCATCGCTCATTTATGTTCAGTCTATACGTCCACACGGAAAACGGGGCGCTTGCTTCGGTTTTGATCATAGTTAAAAATGTCCGTGTTAAAGCGGCGTTCAGCTTCCAGTGTTGAAGGCGGACCGTGTCCGGGCAGTACAATATAATCTCCGGGAAGCGAAAGAAGCCGGCTACGCAGGCTGTTCATCTGGGTAGCCGCGCCGTAAGCGCTGGCGGTACTGCCCACAAGACCGGCTGTAAGCACGTCGCCTGTAAAAAGCATATCGCCTACACGGTAAACGACGGAATCTGACGAATGTCCCGGTATCGAAATAACTTCGACGGCAAAACCGCCTATGAATAATTTGTCGCCGTCTTTTACCATAGTTGTTTTATTATCCATAATACTTTGATTTACGGCAAAAACTTCGACATTGTATATGCGCATTAACGTACGCAAACCGCGCACATGGCCAAGATGATCATGCGTTATCAACACCGCTTTCAAATCCATGTTGTTGTTTTCGATTGTATCCAAAATTATATTTTCTATGCTTCCTGGATCAACAATAACTGCGGCGTTTGGCTGTCCGGGCTTGAGTTTGTCAGTTCCGATAATATAACAATTACTAAAACCATAAGAACAATATTGGTAAAAAAGCTTCATTTTTCTTCCATTTCAAATACGGCCTCGGCGGTATTTGACGATTTAAACAAAACATCTTTTTGTTTTGCGCCGACATAATAAACCTGTTTTAAATTGCAATTGACAAAAGTAGACCTTTCCAAATCTGCGCTGATAAACCGGCTGTTGTATAAATTTGAATTGTCAAAGCAGGTATCGCCTATTGCCGCTCCTTCAAAATTAACGTGTACGATTTCCGAACCTTCAAAATTGCAGTTGTTAATACGCGTTCCGGCAAATGATATAAATTGAAGATCAGATTTTGAAAAATCACATTCCGTAAATGTAGCAAAATCAAAAAAACTCATACGCGCCATAACGCCCGAAAAATTACAATGTATAAATGTAGCGTCCCTGAAATTACACCCGTAAAAATTATGCGCGGAAAAATCGGTGTTTTCAAAACGTACGCCGGAAATACTAACGTCCCTGACGGTATTATTTTCCGCAATAAATTCACAAAGACGGAGGTATTCCTGTTCAGGGTTCGCCATGTGGATAAAACAAAGATTATAACCTGTAATCGCGGGTCTTCCGCATCCTGCCGCGCATGGGTTAATTTTAAACATCTTATTTATAAGTTTATCACAAATAGGCTTACCGGACAACTGTGAATATGAGTAACCCCGGCGCGCATATTCGCAATAAGTTGACGGTAAGTCTTTACAACCGGTCTTTCAAACGATAAAATAAATCATGTGCTGGTATTGCGGTTCTCCGGTTACCGATGAAGAACCAATCGGGCGTTCCCTGCGCTGTAATGTATGCGGCAAGGATTTACGCGCCTGTAAAAATTGCCGTTTTTATCTCGCAGGCGCGCGCGGCGATTGCCGTGAAAGTAGCGCGGAACCGCAGGCGGACAAAGAACGCGCAAATTTCTGCGACTGGTTTTCTCTGGATCAAAAATACCGCTCGCAAACGGCGGGGCAAACAGACCAGCGTAAAAAAACTGAAACGTCAAAGGCGGCCTTTGACAGCCTTTTCAATTAACTTATGGATAACAAACCTATACTTTTTCTTGACTCAGGCATCGGCGGAATTCCCTATTGCCGGGACTTTTTAAAACGCAACGGGATGGAGACCGTTTACTATCTTGCCGACCGCGAAAATTTTCCGTACGGACCGCGCAAAAAAGAGGAAATCGCCTCAATTTTAATTTCGCTTACAGAAAAACTGCTCGCTAAAATCAACCCGAAACTTGCCGTTATAGCGTGTAATACCGCGTCCGTTTCCGCCCTTTCGCCGTTACGTCAAAAATTTCCCGGTCTTCCCTTTGTCGGGACAGTCCCTGCGATAAAACCGGCGGTAAGCGCGTGCAAAAGCGGAAAAACAGGCGTTCTTGGAACGGAGCGCACCATTGCGGACATTCGCGGATTAAATCTTGAAACAGGCGGTTGTGAAATTACCGGCGTTTCCGCGCCGGAGCTGGTAGAGTTTGTGGAAAAACGTATCGTCAGCGCGGATGAAAAAGAAAAAAAGGAAATTGTAAAAAAATATGTGGACCTTTTCCGCGAACAAGGAATAGACGCGCTTGTGCTTGGCTGTACCCATTTTCTGTACCTGATAGACGAATTCCGGCGAGAGGCGGAACCTCAAATTAAAATTTTTGACTCTCTCGACGGAATAACCAACCGTATCGAATTTTTGCTGAATGAAAACGGCGGCGAACTCCGCGCGGGAAAAGATTGCACGCATGACTATAAGTTTATTCTTACAGGGACACAGCCGCCGGATTCTTCATGGATAAACCGCGCGAAAGCGCTGGGATTTAAGCTTTGCCTGATAGATGAATTATGAATAACGAAACTGAAATCTTAAAAGGGCTTGTTATCCGCGGTTCGCGCAATATTATGACTGTGCGCCCCGAAAACGGCGAGGACGCGGAACTTGAGTGCCGTATAAAAGGAAAAGTTTTAAAAGGCGGCGAAAAATTTTACAACCCGCTTGCGCCAGGGGACATTGTCGTAGTAGAGCGCCAAAAAAATACAAACAACGCCCTTATTCTTTCAGTGGAAAAAAGGCGCAATCTGTTCAGCCGTTTTAACCAAAAAGGTTCCGCAAGCCAGTTACTGGCGGCAAATGTCGATCTTGTGCTCTGCATTTGCACTCCCGATTCCCCGCCGTTCAGACCGCGTTTTATAGACAGGGTTCTTTTGCAGGCGGATTTTGCCGGAATTGACTCTCTTGTTATCTGCAATAAAATCGATCTTGACCCTGACGATCTTGACGTAAACGAACGTCTTGAGGATTTTATACATATTGGTTATAAGATACTAAAAGTTTCCGCAAAAACGGGCGAGGGACTTGACGAACTTCGCCGTCAAATTGCCGGGAAAACATCGGTGCTGACAGGCCATTCGGGAGTGGGAAAATCCAGTTTGATTAATGCCCTTCAGCCAGGACTTGATATCAGAGAGGGAGAGTTAAACGAAAAATACAACCGCGGCGTTCACACAACCACAATGTCGTACATAATTGATCTTAATGATAACACAAGGCTGATTGATACTCCCGGGGTGCGTCTTTTTATTCCCGATGGGATCGAAAAAGAAGAAATAATTAACCACATGAGGGAATTTGCCCCGCTTGCCGGAAAATGCAGTTTTGGAATGTCATGCTCTCACAAAACTGAGCCGGGCTGTAAAATCATGGAAGCCGTCTCCGCTGGCGTAATTCACGAGGATCGTTACGAAAGCTACCTGCGCATAAGGGATTGTCTTGAGGGTAAGTATAATGATGATTGATAAATACTCGCTCGCTGAAAGAACAGAAACATTGCTTGAATATCCTAAAATAATGGAAAACGCCGCGTCTTTTTCGGCAAGCGAAGAAGCCGCGAATATTATAAAAGATTCAAAACCGTTTTACGACGCAGACAGGGCGGCGGAAGTAAAAGAGACCGTTTTTGCCATTTACACGCTAATAAAATCGCGCAATGACGAACCGCGCTCAAACTTGCCTTCAATTGGTTTCCTTCTTCCAAAAATAGAAACGCAAGGTACTGTTCTAGCTCTTGACGAAGCGCTTGCAACAGGGCTTTTTATCGAACGCGGAACAGAATTGACAAACTGGATCATTAAAGAACGCGCAGAGAAGGAACAAAACACAAAGGGCAGACAGCGCCTGCTTGCACTAATTAGCGAAGAAGCCCTGCCCGACTGCTCCCCCGCAGTCGCTGAAATTTTCAAAGTGATTGACAGAGAAGGCAATCTGCGCGATCTTCCAGCATTACGCGCTATAAAAAAGCGCATAAGCGCTCTGGAAAAAGAGTTAAAAACAGCAGTTACGCGCTACACTGCGCAAGATGAATACAAGCGAATGCTACAGTCTCCGCTTCCTTCGCAAAGGGACGGGCGGACGGTGCTGGCGGTAAAGGCCAATTACCGAGGAAGAATCAGCGGAATCGTGCATGAAGTGTCTTCCAGCGGACAGACTGTATTTGTAGAACCGCTTGACGTTGTGGAAAAAAACAACGACATTCTTCTGGAAAAGCGAAATCTGGACGCAGAGATTCAAAAAATTATGCGCGAATTAACGGAAAAAATAAACGCGGGCGCGGAAAATATAAAAAAACTGCACACAACAGTCATAGAGCTGGAATGTTTAAGGACGAGGGCAAAATATTCGCTTGCTACAAAAGGTCATTTTGCGAAAGACGCGGACGGCGGACATGAAACGCTGGTTCTTAAAAAAGCGCGCCATCCAATGCTGAAAAAAGCGGTTCCCATCAATATAGAAATGAAAAATTCCACGCGCACATTGATTATTACCGGTCCGAACACAGGCGGAAAAACCGTAGCGCTTAAAACGCTCGGACTTCTTGCCATGATGAATCAAAGCGCTCTTGCCCTGCCCGTCGAAGAAGGAAGCGTCCTGCCCCTTTTTGACGGAATATACGCCGACATCGGCGATGAGCAGTCTATCGATCAGTCCCTTTCCACTTTTTCCGCGCACATCACAAAAATTTCCGCGATTACCGCCTGCGCTACGGAAAATTCGCTCGTTCTTCTTGACGAACTCGGTTCAGGAACCGATCCGCAGGAAGGCGGCGCAATAGCAATGGCGGTTCTGGATTATATGATAGAAAAAAATTCCCGCATGATAATTACCACTCATCACGGAATATTAAAAAATTACGGCTATACAAGGCAAGGCGTGGAGAACGCGTCCGTTGAATTTGACGCGCAGACACTTTCGCCTACCTACAAAATAATTAACGGGCTTCCCGGCGAAAGCAGGGCGATTGATATTGCCGAAGGCAACGGTCTTAACGGCGTAATTGTAAAGAACGCGAGAAAATACATTGATGAGGAAAAGTCGGATATTTCAGAATTGATCAAAGGACTGGAACAAAAGCAAAGGGAACTTGCGGGAATTGAACAAAAAAGTACGGCGGAACAAAACAGACTTAAAGAAGAAAAACGAAAAGCCGACTTAAAAGAACTTCAGCTTAGGCAGAAAGAAACTGAACTAAAGCGTGAATCGATCGGGAAACTTCAGGTTTTTCTTGGAGAAAGCAGAAAAACCCTTGAAAACCTTGTCCGTGAACTGAAAGAAGGGGAAGTAACCCGCGAAAAAACCCTAAAAGTCAAGGAGTTTTTAAATACCCTTGCACATAACGCTGAAATGGAGAGCTCTGTTCTTAACGAGGAAGAACGTCTTGTAAGGGAACAATTTTTGAACATGCGGGAAAACGGCGAGTCCGGCGAAGGCGCGACCGGCGGCGTAACCTTTGCGCCGGGCATGGAAGTTTTTGCGGGGTCTTCAAAACAACGCGGCGTTATTGTCCGCGCGGACAAAAAAAAGACAGCGGGTAATTCATGGATAGTAAAAACAGGCTCCTTAAAAATAAGTTTCCCGGAAAAGGATTTAGTTCCCGCCGTCCCGCTAAAAGAAAAAATATCCGCGTCATGGGCGGCGGAATACGGCTCGCCGGAGTCAGCGGTTTTAGAGTTAAAACTTTTGGGAATGAGGCTTGATGAAGCGACATCAGCCGTGCGCAGACAAATAGAGGCCGCCGTCCTTTCCGGCTTAAAAAGTTTTTCCGTTATTCACGGTATGGGAAACGGTATTTTACAAAAAGGAATTCACGAGTATCTAAAAAACGATCCTGCAGTGGCGGATTATTATTTTGCGCGCCCTGAACTTGGCGGCTTCGGCAGAACGGAAGTGATTTTACGCTGATAGCGTCAATCAACTAACGGCTCGTCCTTGTCCATAAAATCGGAAATTATATAGACCAGAGCGCCCGATTGGCGCACGCGCAATTCGGCGTAACCTTTGGAAACAAGCGCGTCAAGAGCCTTTTTTGCTTCATCAACCGTAATTTTTGAAGTAAGCGCGACATCGCTTGCTGTAAGAACACCATTTTTTTCTTTTGCGAGTTTTAATATGACATGCTCCACGCTTTCTTTATCGCGGACAATACGGACCTCTCCGTCATTTACATTCCGCCACGAAGGCCGGTTATTAAAAGCGCCGCCGTCATAAATCGCCCTGCGGATATTAGCTTCCCTTACCTGTCCCGGCAAGGTAAAAAAATCATAAATTGAGCCGATCATTCCAAGACCGCCCGTGAAAAACCACAGTAATCCCGTAGGAATTTTTCCAAGATAAAACCTGTGAAAACCCAACGCCCCGCAACCGGAAAACAGCCAGAGAAGATACGCTATGCCGACGCTATACATGATCTTATAATAAATAAATCTGATATTTAGATCAATTAAATCAAGGTAGATTTTACAAAAACTGTTTGGCCAAATAAACTATGTGATCAGATTAGCCAACTCTAATTAAAAATCTTTTTGTCCGAGCGCTTTCGGAGCCGTTTCCTTTCCGCTGAACAAGACAAGGGTTATCAAGGTAATTAAAAACGGCAGAATGCTAAATACTTCCGAAGGCAGAAACTGAAGTTTTTTGATGTTTACGATATTTACCGCCATGCTTGAAGAAACTCCAAATAAAAAACTGGAGCCAAGTATTCCCAACGGCAACCACCGCCCGAAAGAAACCGCGGCAAGGGCAATAAAACCTTTTCCGTTAATCGTGCTGACGGTAAATTGAATATCCTGCGTAAGAACAATACAGCCTCCCGCAAGACCCGCGAGAAGACCGGAAATGACAACGGCGGTGTAACGGAGCTTTACCACATTTACCCCGGCGGAAGCGAGAGCCTGCGGATGTTCGCCTGCGGCGCGAAGCCTTAAACCCCATGGACGTTTGTACAGCATAAACCAGCTTACAGCCAGAATTAAAAGAGCAATCCAAATTGTAGGATAAAGCCCTAAAAAGCCGGACCTCATTCCCATTCTGTAATTCATACTTCGGTCCATTCTGAAAATAAGCTGACACACAAAAACAGTTAAGCCGTTGGCAAGAAGATTTATCCCCGTGCCTGAAACAACTTGATCCGCCCTCAATGTAATGGAAGCAAAGGCGTGTATAAGCGAAAAAAGTCCGCCTGTAACCGCGGAAAGAAGCAAGGCAAGCGGAATAGAAAGACCCGTTCTCGTTTCCAAAATAACATGAATAATCGCGGCCGTCATCGCGCCAAGAGACATAAGCCCTTCCAGCGCAATGTTCACCACGCCGGAACGCTCGCAGATCATACCGCCTATAGCGGCAATTAAAATGGGAGCGACAATCATAAATGTTGACGAAAACATTCCCATTACGGCTCTTCCCTTCCCGCTCTTTTTTTCATTCGCCATTCAACAAACAACTGTATTCCGGCGCGAAGCGAAATAAAAACTACGACCAATCCCATGATAATCGCGGCAATTTCACGAGGTATTTGCCTCGACTGCATTAACGGTTGAGCCGATCTTAACATTCCAAAAAGCAGACCTACTATTGAAATACCAGCCGCCGTACAACTGCCGCCTAGCGCGACTGCAATTCCGTCAAAACCAAAACCATCAAAGGCGGCAAGTACACGCCCGTAATGGAACAACCCGAGAGAAACAGAGGCTCCGGCAAGTCCGGCAAACGCCCCCGATATAAACATAGACGCGGTAATATTAAAATTTACGCGCATACCGGCGTAAAAAGCGGCGTCCCTGTTAAAACCCGCGGCGCGCAAGGAATAGCCAAGCGAGGTCTTTTCCATAATGACCCAATAAATTACAACCGCTAAAACTGTGAACCAAATACCGTAATTAAGCCTTGACCCGTTTGTAAGCGACGACATCACCGTACTTGAAATAGACGCCGTTACGGGGAAATCTGAAGTTCTAAAAGTATTACTGCCGTGGATTTTCATTGTAACAAGACGGTGCGCGTAAAGGGCGATGTAATTCATCATAATGGTGGAAACAACTTCCGAAACTTTGTACCGCGCCTTAAAAAAACCGGCAATACCAGCCCACAAAGCTCCGGTAAGCGTTGCGCCTAACACGGCGGCAACCCAGTGAAGAACGGGGACAGGCGGAAAAAAAATGGCGATAACCTGCGCTGATGTAAGTCCGGCGATGTACTGCCCTTCCGCCCCTATGTTGAACAAGCCGGAACGGGAAGCAAATCCCATCGAAAGCCCGCAAAGAATCAACGGAATTGAACTGACAAGCCATTCGCCGATATAGCGCGTGTTCCATGTTCCCCTGCGGGAATCAAATCCGCTTATCACCTGAAGAATCGCCTGATACATTCCCGACGGATTTCTTCCAATTGCGAGAAGAAGGAGAGTCGCCGTAAGAAAACCAAGAACCACGGCAACGACGGAAGTTACTCCGTCGCCGCCTGTAAACAGTTCAAGTATTTTGTTTTCTATTTTATTTATTTTAATCGTCAATCGCTCTTAAATTTTGCGGGAAACCTGGCAAGCGCACCGCTTCTGCAAGAGTAGGCGCAATTTTTATTTCTCCGTTGATAATTTGTTTCTTAACAGCCTCAAGCTTAGTTTTGATAGCGCTACTCATAGCGGGATTGGCGGAAGAATAACCCACGCCGTCAGCCTTTAAATCAAATGTAATAATTTCGCCCTTAAAAGTATTATTTTTAACAGAATTAAGCGCGTAAACCAGACTGCTTTCTACTTTTTTTAGCATGGAAGTAAGAACGGCGGAATCTCCAGTAGCGTTGAATACACCTTCTTCATGCTGATCTGAATCTACGCCGATAGCCCATACATTTCTGCCTGAAGCGCGGTATTCTTTCGCCTGCGCGATTGTTCCGTTGCCGCTACCGCCCGCCGCGGAATAAATTACATATACGCCTGAGTCGTACCAGTTTTTCGCCTGTGTTTTCGCAAGAGCCGGTTCGCCCCAACTATGCACATAGTAGTCAACAATTTGAGCGTTAGGTATTACAGAAAGAATACCCTGTATATAACCGACTTCAAACTTTGTAATAGTAGCGCCTGGAACTCCGCCGATAAAGCCAAAACGCGGATTAGCGATTTTATCTTCGAGAGCTTTTAACGCCGCCGCAACTCCGACAAGATAAGAACCCTCATGCTCGGCATAAATAGCCTGCATTATATTTGCCCCTTTCAGCCAGTCAACGTCGACGATCATGTACTTTTGTTTCCGATTGTCGTCGGCTACCCTTTCAAGAGATTGATCCCATGTAAAACCTGTAGCGACGATTAAATCGTAATTTTCGTCCGTAGCCTGCCTAAGGTTAGGAATGTACAAATCCTGAGTTTGCGCCGTAATAAAGTCGTATGCCTTTCCCCTCTGCTTGGGATTGTCCCATGTATCCCCGTAAAATTCCAGGATACCCCTCCACGCCGCCGCGTTATAAGACTTGTCGTCAATCCCGGTAGCGTCGGTAAGAAGACGAACAGTAACGCCTGCAGACGAGCCGGCAACTGTCTTTTTTTGACAGCCAATTACAAAAATTGAAACAACGGCAAGAACTGCGCAAACAAAAATTTTTTTCATATAAATCCTCCTTAAATTTTAGTGATGGGCACACCCGGATTCGAACCAGGGACATCTTGCGTGTAAAGCAAGCACTCTAACCAGCTGAGTTATGCGCCCGGATTTTCCTACAAAAACCTCTCGCAGAGGCGCACCGTACCTTTTCGGCACGCAGGCGCAGAGGAAAAATTGTATTTTCCCTCAACAAGAGCCATTTCAAAACCCTCCATATTCTCCCTTTTTTGAAGCTTTACTTCAAAAAAAATACCTTACTTGGTAGCGGCTGACGCAAGCAGTCGCTTCATCTCCTTTTTTTGAAGCTTGCTTCAAAAAAATATCTTTCTTGGTAGCGGCTGACCGAAGGCAGTCGCTTCATCTCCTTTTTTTGAAGCTTGCTTCAAAAAAATACCTTGCTTGGTAGCGGCTGACCGAAGGCAGTCGCTTCATCTCCTTTTTTTGAAGCTTGCTTCAAAAAAATATCTTGCTTGGAAGCGGCTGACCGAAAGCAGTCGCTTCATCTCCTTTTTTTGAAGCTTGCTTCAAAAAAATACCTTGCTTGGTAGCGGCTGACCGAAAG
>JAITUY010000086.1 GCA_031286095.1 Treponema sp.
ACCAGTCTTGCGGTTTTTCAGGCTATAAGCCTGCGAACGCGGACTTTAGTCCGAAAGTTCGACAAAACCGCGTTTTTTATATGAAGTTGTTCAGAAACTGAAGTTTCCGAACAACTCTAGTGTTTGTTTGTGTAGTTTGTGGTAGAAATTCCTTTTCTTTCACTCCAAAGTTCCGCCAAAAGTTTTCCCGTCTGTTTCCAGTACCCATTTGTCTTTATTAATTCTGAAAACAGCAAGCAGTTTCCCGTCTGTGTTGTGCCATGAAATATTGCCTTCGCTGTCAAGGGACAGGAAAAAATCTTTCAAACCAAGTAATTTTACCGACAGCCCCTGAGTTCGTTCAAAATCAATCATGTGGTATATGGTCGCCCCTTCACTGCCGCCCGTTATCGCACTTACCCCGTTGACTTCGGCAATGGATAAATTTGAGGCTTCCCCGCCGTATACATATAACGTTACATTGTAGGCCGGCTTATTTATTGAAAGTTCGGAAATTTTTGTTTTTACGCCTAGCCATTGACGGGTAACCGAGGCGGCGTAGATTCTTCCTGAATTTCCGGTATAGGCAAAAATACCGGCCTGCGCCTCAAGCGTAACAGGTATTGTTTCTCCTGTTCTGTAATTTACAAAAAGAAACGGGCTGTTGCCGTTTATCGCGCTACGGCAAAGTAATAAATAATTTTCATCTACAAAAGCAGATTCAACCGCCCCCACATAAGAAGATGTAAACCCAGCTTTAAAATTGTTAAAGTTGTAAATGGAAAGACGTCCTGCAGAATCAAGAACTAGTATGTTGCCGTTTTTTGAGGAAATTGAACGTAAGGGTTTGCGTTCGATCATAAAATTAAGCGGTATTTCATCATCTGTTAGATCGGAATATACAATTTTTGGGATAATTTGCGCGTTGTCGCCTTGCCAGAGGATATATGGTTCACGCTGATTTTCTTTTGAGGAAAGAGAAGCAATCGCCGTCATTCGCGTAAAACCGCTTGTTTTTTTTAGGAAAAATTTATAGTTATCATTGATAAACTTGAAATCGTGCGGAAGAAAGCCCAATCCGCCGTCTTCTGTTAAAAACGCGATACTTTTGTCATTTGCGGCAATTTCTATTATACGTGTCTGAAAATTATGTGCCATTTTAAAAAGTTTGCCTTGAGATTCTGACGTAAGCCCCGCCATAAAAAGATTCCCGCCCTCGTCCGCAAATACCGCCGTTACATTAACCGCGAATGCGCTGATGGTTTCTTCGTTATTAGGCACAATAAAAAGATTTTGGCGTTTAACAATTATTCCTCTGCGGTCTACTGTAAATCTGTATAAAATATTTTTTTCGTGGCTAAAGCAGAAAAATCCGTCGTTTATGGGGTACAAAAGGGCGCTTTTTTCAATATTGGGGACGCTGTCCAGCGCCATGCCCGACGCCGCATCCGTAATCAATAAGCCGCTGGAATTTATGCCGGCAAGCCATAGGTTGTTGCCGAAGATAATAATGTTTGAGAGGTTTGCTGGAGCATTGAAACGTCCGGTAACGGAAAAAGATTCCATGTCAAGATACAGTATCTGTCCCTCAAAGTCCTCGTTTTCACCCTGATACAAAAGTATGTTTTGTTCTGTTTTTCCGGTAATTCCAAATGTAACTTTTCCCGGCGGAATATCCATATCGGAAAGAGCATGCCCATTTGATGAATCCCGCAAGATAATACGCGAATCGTTTAAATCGGCAATTATTACATAAGTTCCGCCTGCCGAATAATTAACAAAATCCGCCTTTTCCCCCACGGAAAAAAGTTTTTCTTTTGTTTTATAGTTCCATGCCGATATTTTATCGTCGCCTATATCGCTCGACTCAATTACGCATATCTCGTCTTTTAACGGGTGCTTAACCATGGATTTTATACCATTTTTTGTCAGTTGAAATCTTTCTACCGCCTCCCGCCGGCTTACGCTCCAGATTACTATAAAGCCGTCTTCGCCCGCGCTGATAACAGTATCCGTGTTGTGGATTAAAGCCGTAATTTTTCCTCTGTGACTTCCCGCAATATCGAAACAAAATAATGGCAGAGAAATAAAAAATAAAAAAAGCGTAAATATCTTTTTCATTTTAAGGCGTCATGTCTGTATAAATTCTGAACGGACAGGTAAGTGCGGTGGCGCAAAGAGGTAAAAATATCATTTTTGGGGCGTTTTTTATAGTCCGACTGGGTTTTTTCATAAATTTCGTAAGGCACTATCATTACCGCAACTTCGTCCTGTTTTATGCCGTCAAGATGGAATTCAATACCCTTTGGAGTTTTCCCGATGTACCACGCGTTTATTTCCTTGTCGGGATAAGTTTCTTCGGCTTTTGCCAACAGAAAAGATTTTATCGCTTCAATTACGATAGGTTCCAATTCATCTCTTATAACAACTATACGATCCGCCATTTCCGGATATCCGATAATAGTTTCAAAAGAAGAGCTGTCTTTTTTTCTACGGTAAAATTCGCCGCGGTCAAGTTCAGGCAATACTTCAAAATTTACATTTTTCGATTTCCATAAAAGCTTAACGCTGTATTCTGGTTTATGTTTTTTGCCGCACTCAGGGCAGTCAAATGTCATAAATGTTCCGTTGCATATTTTTTCAAGCTGATCCGCGTTTTTATCCAGATTTATTTCTTCTTCTATATCTATTGAGAAACTTCTGCCGCAGAGGCATGTAATATTTTGTTTCATAACGTTACCCTCTTACAAAAAACATTATATCGCCGAATAAGGCAAAGAACGTTAAACAAAAAATAATTACAACGCCGCAGGTTTGGAAAATAGAAATAGCCTTTGGATGCGCTGGTTTCCCTCGTATTAATTCAACAAGGAAAAGAAGAATCATGCCCCCGTCGATAATCGGCAGGGGAAGAAGGTTCATCATGCAAAGGGCGATTGAAATAAGGGAGATAAATTCGGCAAACGAGCGTAATCCGCCCTTTGTCGCCATATCCCCCATCATGTATGTTATGCGAACAGGGCCTGAAACCGCCTGCGTAAGATCGATTCCCATAAAAAGAAGCCTGAGGCTTTTTATGGAAAGGGTAAGAGTTTTAAAACTTTCTTTTACGCCCTTTGCGACAGCGGATGGAAAAGACAGGCTTGGAGTCCGGTAATTGATTAACGCCCATGAAAACCCGATTCCTTTTTCAAAATCCTCGGCGTTCAATGTGGTCTGTCCCAGTTGACCGTTACGCTCATATTCAAGAACAAGAGTGTCCGGCTGTTGATCAAGTATTTTTTTCAGATCAAGACTATTGTTAAGAGTTTGCCCGTTTGCGGCGGTAACAATATCCCCCGGCATAAGCCCGGCTTTTTCAGCGGGACTTCCGTCTTTTACATTTTCGATTACCGGGTCTGTCCAGAAAGAAACTCCGATTCTTCCTGCGCCGCTTGATTTTTCAAGTGCGGGAGTAACTTCAAGCTGAATAATTTTTCCGTCCCTTTCAACGGTTACGGCCAGCGGTTTGTTTGGATTTGAGGCTATATTTTCCTGTATCTCGTGGTAATAGGAAACTTTATGTCCGTCGATTTCAATAATTTTGTCACCTGTTTTAAAACCTGCGGCGTCCGCGGGATAAATCTCACCCGGCGTTATTTCCGAAGCAAGGATAATTTTATTCCCCAAAGTCTGTATCTGGAAACCAACGCCCCAAAGGGTAGAAAGTAAAAGAACCGCGAGTATTAAATTGAAAAAAGGTCCGGCGAAGCAGACGAGAATTCTGGCGGCTGGACTTGCGGAAAGATAAGAGCCTTTTTCCGGCAGGACGCCTTTATTTTTTTCATCCCAAATTTCTTTATAATCGGTTTCTCCCTTCATCTTGCAGTAGCCGCCGACCGGGAATATTCCAAGTCTGTATTCTACCGCTCCGATTTTCTTTTTAAAAATGGGTCTTCCCCATCCTATAGAAAAAGCTTCAACGTCAATTTTAACCAAACGCGCCGCCAAAAAATGTCCAAGCTCGTGGATAAAAACCACAATCCCCAAACCAACAAGTCCAAGGGCAATCTTTAATAACAACATAAATCTTCCTTTGCAGTTTCCAGACTGAAACATGCATTTTTAATATGGCGGTTTATGAAGTTTCATCGCAGATGAAAAATGTCATAAACCGCTAATATAAGCGCGTTGTTGTGCGTAGCGCAAAAACGCCGCTTATCGTAACAGGGGTTGTCCGAGAAGTTGGTTACTTCTAGGACAGCATTTGTATTTTCATAATATTTCTACGAAATATTATGAAAATACCATATTGGACTTGTGAGGCAACCCGGTTGGTTGTCTCACAAGTCTTGCGGTTTTTCAGGCTATAAGCCTGCGAACGCGGACTTTAGTCCGAAAGTTCGACAAAACCGCGTTTTTTATATGAAGTTGTTCAGAAAC
>JAITUY010000087.1 GCA_031286095.1 Treponema sp.
TTGGTTGTCTCATGTCAGCTACGCTGACCAGTCTTGCGGTTTTTCAGGCTATAAGCCTGCGAACGCGGACTTTAGTCCGAAAGTTCGACAAAACCGCGTTTTTTATATGAAGTTGTTCAGAAACAGAAGTTTCCGAACAACTTTATTATACTTACAAAGGAAATATTAAATGAATATTGTTTTAATAAATGGGACAGAAGTTAAAGGCTGTACTTATCATATAAAAAATACATTTTTAGATGAATTACGTGAAGGAAACAAAATAATAGAGTTTTATCTCCCTAAAGATTGTCCTCACTTTTGTTGCGGCTGTAAAACCTGTTTTTTTATTGATGAAAATAAATGTCCTCATGCTGAATTTACTATACCTATATGGAAAGCCATTATTGATGCGGATATAATTGTTTTTGCATATCCAGTTTATGTTTTACGGGCGCCGGGACAAATAAAATCTTTACTTGATCATTTTGGCGTTCATTGGCTGGTTCATAGACCAAAAGAGGAAATGTTTTCAAAAAGAGCCATAATCTTGACGCAAAGTATAGGTGCGCCAAATGGACCTGCACAAAATGATGTGGCTACAAGTCTTTCATGGCTGGGTGTTTCAGATATAAAAAGATTGGGATTTGGTTTAATGGAAGATGTAATATGGGAAAAATTATCTGAAAAACGGAAGAAAATGATAAAAATGAAAACAATAAAATTTGCAAAGAAATATGGTAATAAACTTAATGTTCATAAAAGTATAAAACATTATATATTATTTGCTATCTGTAAAATGCTTCATCAAAAGACTTTAAAGAATGAAAATAATGTAAGTGCTGATAATAAATATTGGTTAAAAAAACAATGGATTAAAAAAAATTAGTAGAGTTGATTGGAAACTTTTGTTTCTGAACAACTTCATATAAAAAACGCGGTTTTGTCGAACTTTCGGACTAAAGTCCGCGTTCGCAGGCTTATAGCCTGAAAAACCGCAAGACTGGTCAGCGTAGCTGACATGGGACAACCAACTCGAACCGAAGGTTCGCAGTTGTCGAACAAGTCCAGTATAGAATCTGCCCGCGTTCATATGAGCGGCTAACTCATCGTAATTAATAGCGTTTAATAAGAAAGTAACTGCTTCACCGTCTGCGAACTGCGTACCCTTGGCACGACGGTTCACAGACGGACCGGGCGAAGAAAAAACGTAATCGGGCTACGCCCTTTGTGAGGTTTTCTTCGCCGTATTTGGGGCAGAGGTCATTGTTACGCAACACCCGATTATCTGCCCAAAAATGTCAGTTATAGCCAGAACGTTATATTTTTTCTGTTCGTATTGGTTCGTGAGGTCTGTGGTAAAAATTTATTTTAGGACGCCTCCAGTTCAGGCTGTTTCCCGCAACAACTCAATGTGCGTGTGGTCGGATAAATTGATAACCGCGCGGTTGCGTCCGTCCCTTTTTGCGATGTAAAGCGCTTTGTCCGCCAAATTATACAGATTGTCTACGTTATAACCGTTGTTGCACCGTACCACATATATTCCGATACTGACAGTTAAATAAGGCGAAACAGACGATCTTTCGTGCGGAATATCCAAACCGCGTATCTTTTCGCTTATCAACGAGGCGACATTCTTTACATTTAAGGCGTCTTTTTCAAACCATATCAGTGCAAATTCTTCTCCGCCGATCCTTGCGGCGTAAATATTCATTTCGCTTTGCAGATTCTTAAAAGTTCTGCCTATTTTCCGCAGGCAATCGTCTCCTTTTGGATGCCCGTAATAATCGTTATATTCCTTAAAGTAATCAATATCTAAAATAGCAATACACAGAAAATTATCCAATGGTCTGTGGCTGGTAAGAGACCTTTGAAAAGTAACCATAAAATCCCTGCGGTTTTTAAGCTGAGTCAATTCGTCCACCGTACTTTGATCAAAATAATCGTTTCGCTCGGTTTCCATTTTGTTTGCAATCGACGCTAAAGACAGCCTGTTCATAACAATATGCCAGCCAAAAACCAAGCTGATAGCGCAGGAAAACAGGGCGTTTGGTATATCCAGGCGGCACTCCTCTGCGGTTTTAAATATGCTGACAACAATTATAAAAGTTATAGTTGAACAGGCTGTAAGACAAAAATGAAATACAGGCGGAATATTAAAAAGTAATAAAGCGCTTATTAAAATCGCAAAAAACGATCCGGCTATATGTTCGGGATTCGCCCACACGCCTAAATATATTCCAAAAAACACTGCATTTGCGTAAGTTAAACATATCAAAAAATAAATAAAATTTTTTTTCAATTCTTTTTCTTCAGTTTTCTTACGGTATTTGCACTGTACAAAAATGTATAAAGACAGGGCAATAACGATTGTTCCGGCAAAGAACAGCGTTTTAGTCAAATTCTTATCTATGAATAAGGGAATAAACATAAAACAAATCAGTAAAACGACAATAACCGCATTTGTCCTGCGAAGACTGGCAATATTTTTAATAAATACATTATCTATTGATTTCTTATATTCATCGCGCCCAAGCCTGTAAAACAGCCAATTATTCAGTAACTTTTGCATCCTTATCCTCCTGTTTTGTTAGAAAATAATTAAAACTTTCTTAAGAAGGCATACCTGAAAGGAGAAGAAAAAAATCGCAAAATACACCCTTTTTGACAGAGATTAAATAAAGGCTATAAAATCAGTTTCTTTTCTACCGCAATACGGATAAGGTCGGCGACATTTTCCGCGCCAAGTTTGTAACGAATGTTGTTAATAACCATTTTTACGGTATTAGGAGAAAGCTTGCGGGTAGCGGCTATTTCGGCGCGTGAAAGACCGTGGGAAATATCGGTAAGAATTTCGGTCTCTCTGGGAGACATAGTAATATTGTCCTTTAAGCCGCTCACCTGCGTATATTGAGCGATAACATGGGAGCGGCGTTTGGCGTAAGTAGCAGATTTATGATTAATATCTTCCAGCCATGATTTTGGAATTTTACAGGATGATTCTTTAAGCACGGCGGAAGTTAAGGTTCTCATATCTTTACCAAGTTCGATAAACGGCATTACGATCTCATTGGGCGATGCCGTCTCGTATGCCTCCTGAAACACGGCGAACGCTTTCTCTTTGTTTTTCATCTTGTAGTGCACGCACGCTTCCATCGTCAGCATTTCAACCCGCCCGTACAAAAACGATTCCCTCTCCTTCATTTCCTCAATGTACGACAGCAAAGGGGAATAATTTCTTGTCGCGTAGAAAAAACGCGCCTTTATCTGATTCCCGAAGTTTTCAATAAAAGCAGAATGGGTATACTGTGAAAAATCTTCTTTAAGCCAGTCCGCCATTTTTTCCGGCAACCCAAGAAAATAGTAGTACCATGAAAAGGAAATGTCGTAATCCATAAACCTGTGCAAATATTCGGCTTCGTCCAGTTGGGCTTTTGTATCTTTGAGCGTCTGTTCCGTCAGGGCGAAATTACCTTGCGCGGCGGCAATACGCAGTGAGTATAACAATGCCCTGTGCATTATTCCAAACTGTTTGTCAGCTCTGGCCTGCTTTGCCGCCAGGGCTGTGTGTGTTGCGGCGGAAGAAGCGTCGCCTCGGTAGAATTTCAGTTCACCATGGGCTAGTTCCAGTTCTCCAGCCATGAATCCTTTCATATAACTTCTTGATATATGCGCCTGATTACGGGTTATGGCGGAAATAAATTCTTCCAGCGATCCCTTTTTTGAAGAACCGGCGTAATTGATCCACGCTCCGGGATAATAAATATCGAGTTTTCCCGAATCCGCTTCATGTACGTATTTGCAGGCTTTTTCAACATAAATGTCATAATCGAAGATGTTATCCGTTACGCTCATAAGACAGCGTATGTACGTCCAGCAAATATAAAGTCTTGTAAGGGTGCGTTTTTTTACAGGGTTATTGTCCGGCAGTTTCATGAATTTTGTTTCGTAGCGTTTTACTAAATCAAGCGATTCCTGTAAAAGCCCCTGACATATATAAGTACGCAAGTGCATGTCCGCAAGAAAATCTACCCTGTCGAATGCGTCTTCAGGCGCCCTATCCAGAATCATAGCGGCGTATTTGGCGATATCCAGAGGTATTTTAGTGGTTAGCCCGGCCAGAATTAAAAGTATTGACTGATAGTTTCCGGTTTTTTCAAAGTAGAAAATAGCATCTATCTTAAAACCGTTTTTGGCGCACCAGTCCCCCGCGACAGTGTAGGTTTCCATTTGTTGTTCTTCCGGAAGGGATTTCTGTTTTGTTCTTAAAAATTCCAAAAACAAGGGGTGAATAAAATACGCATTGATATAGTTGTCCCTGCGTACATAAGCGTTTAGTTTTTCAAATTCGGCGATTAAATTCGCGTCCCCTGCGGCAAGCTGGGTTAACAAATCGACGGACAGGTGATCAATAAGGGAAAGGCGCAGTAAAAAATTTTGAAGAGGGGCGGAGATTTCGTTCCAAAGACCCTCCTCTATTAAACCGAAGACATTTGTCCTTAACGCATTGCGAACATAGCCGCTGTATCCCGGCACTTTTTGATAAGACTGCGCTACAAAATTAATTGCAAAAGCCCAGCCTCCTGTATCCTGCATGATTTCGCGCAAACTTTCAGGCGGCAAAGAAATATTCCGGCTACGGAAATACTGGGACAGTTCGTTTTCCGTAAAATGCAGATCGTCTTCGTTTATATTATATATTTTTTTCTTGTAGGAATTATCCGTGGTTTTAATGTTTGGAATGGTACGGGAAACCAGAAATACCGAAGTTCCTGGCGGCATTTTAAAAATAATACATTCTTCTATAAACCTGATAACGGAAGCGTCTTCAACGCAATGAAAATCGTCCATAACTATGATTCGTCTTTTTTTCTCGACAAGATTGTTCAATAAAACATGGTAATTTTTTTGCTTTTCTTTTGTATCTGGAAACCCCATCTTTTTTAATTCTTCGGCAAAAGGCGCGTTAACATTTGCTAATGCGTGGATGTAACTTTCCCAAAAACGCGCGCTGGAATTGTCGCGCTCGGAAAATTGTAACCAAAATGTAGTCGCCTGATACTCCTGAGCAAAATCGTGCACCGCGCTGGTCTTTCCATAACCTGCTCCGGCGCATACCACAACCAGGGGATATTTTACAGCTGACGTAAACAATTGACTCAGCCTAGGACGTTCAAAATGGAATGAATCATGGCTGTCCATGCCGTTCTCTCCCGAATACATCTATTTTGTTTTTAACTTTTAACATAATTACACTATTTTGTCAAATTTATTGATTGGGCTTGTTTGATAACCATGTTAATTAATCGAACAAATCCTGCATTTTTTCGGGCTAAAACCCTGCAAAAACGCCTTTTATAAAACCAAACAACTCTATTATTTATTTTTTATTTATTAATTATTTTTTAACTAATTGTTAATTATTTATTAGACTTATTGGACTTGTTCGACAACTGCGAACCTTCGGTTCGAGTTGGTTGTCTCATGTCAGCTACGCTGACCAGTCTTGCGGTTTTTCAGGCTATAAGCCTGCGAACGCGGACTTTAGTCC
>JAITUY010000018.1 GCA_031286095.1 Treponema sp.
GCAAGTTCTTCAAAAGGCATGTGAGTTCCGCCGTTAAAAGCGGCAGTTACGCCCGGGTCTGTGCCTGTCAATTTTACGTTAAGCCGCGCGTAGTTGGCGGAAAGAAAAAATTGATCGAAGACACGCCGCGATGAAAAACAGCCGAAGCCTGCCGCAAACGGGATTTTTCCCAAAGTTGAAAGCCCCGAAGCAATACCGACCATGTTTGCCTCCGCAATACCGCAGTTTATAAAACGCTCGGGATATGCTTTTTTGAAAACACCCGTATTTGTACAACTCATCAAGTCGGCTTCCAGCACGACAATGTTTTTATTTTTTTCGGCTAACGCCATAAGTGTGTCAACGTAAGCCATTCGCATTTCTTTTTGTTGTTCTGCCATAATTTTCTCCTTAAATTTAACTTTACCTGACCATATAACGAAGTTTATGTGGTCAGGCTAACGCCGCAATGGCTTCTTTGGCTTTTGCCATGTCAAACGCCATGCTGTGATTTTTCTCTACGCCTTCCGCAAAATTACAGCCCTTTCCCTTGATTGTGTGCATAACAATCATGGAAGGTTTTTCTTTTTGAGCGAGAGCTTTTTCAATTGCCGAATCAAGCGCGGCTACATCGTGTCCGTCTACTTCCTGCGTGAACCAGCCGAAAGCCGACCACTTTGCGGCAAGATCGCCAAGATCGAGAATATCCTTTGTAAAACCATCAAGCTGTTGCTTGTTGTAATCGGTAAATGCGACAAGGTTGGAAAGTTTGTGAAAGCCTGCAAAAAGCGCGCCTTCCCAAATTTGCCCTTCGTCTGATTCGCCGTCTCCGATTATTGTATAAACGGTCTGAGTTCTTTTATCCATTCGCAAACCTACGGCGATGCCGATAGCGGCGGAAAAACCCTGTCCGAGAGAGCCGGTCGTCATGTCAATACCGGGGGTTTTGTTGCGGTCGCAGTGACTTGGCAGGTTGGTTCCGCCCTTGTTCAGGGTTTTAAGCCAGTCCACCGGGAAAAAACCCTTGAGCGCAAGAGTCGCATAAACGGCGGGTCCCGAATGTCCCTTTGAAACAACCAGTTGATCGCGCTCTTCCCAGCGAGGATTTTTTGGATCAACCTTCATGCGGTGGAAATACAGCAGGGTCAAAAGGTCTATGATGGACATCGCTCCCCCGATATGCCCGGTTCCCAAATTACCGATTTCTTCGATAGTAAGCTTGCGGATTTCCTTTGCCTGCGTTTTTAAAAATTGTTCGGTTTCTTTATCCATGTTTTTCTCCTGAAATGTAATAAGGGAACATCTAAAAACTTCAGTTTTTTGATGTTTTCGCACCCCAGGGAGAAAATTGCATTTGCGTAATTCGTTATCCAATAAGGGATTAGCAATTTTCTCCAAGGAACCTCAAAAAAACCAACCGGTGTTTTTAGAGGTTTCCATAAGTAATTATACCTTGTTTTTTAATAAAGATAAATACAGATAAAAAAACGGCGCTGATGAATCAACGCCGTTTTTTTACCAGAATTGTTTAGAAACTTCAATAAGAAAAATGACTATCATAAAAATAGACTGCTTTATCCGCCAGCTTATTTTTGGAGGCTCTTATAGTAAGAATAAGTGTGTTGTTGTTGTCATACACTTCAATGTCAGAACGTATGGAACCGTCTTCTCCTTTCGTGTTTTCTTCGATAGTCCGGGCTGTTGAATTATTATTTCCTTCATAAGCTGAGGATAAGATGAATTTTCCCCCTTTTGTCCCGTTGGAAATTGACAGTGTAGCCGATATTTTTTCCCATGAACTTGAGGAAATGTCATATTTGGTAGAGTCATTTACTCCCTTTTCACCTCTCTTAGTACGTTCATAGCTGTTGCTGGCTTCATAAGTAACATATCCTTGGATTTTATAGACAGAAGTTCCGCTCGAAAACGTATAAAAACCGTTTGTAATTGCGAATGTTTTATCATAAGAGTTTTCGCTGGCAATATAATCGCCGTCCTCTAAAGTAGGTGTTATGGATTGGATATTGTATTGAGCTTTGTATACCGCAATTGGCAAATTAGACTTTATAGATTCTTTACTCTTACCTTTATAACTTGCTACGGTAACGTCGCTCCTTGGGTCATAACTGTTAGCTAAATTCTTTAGTATTTCGTTGTCATCTATATTCACCTCAGAGGACGCCTTCTTATTATTAAATTGTTCGCTCGTATATACACTTCTTGATTTCCCGTAATTTTTTTCAAATGCTGCCAAGAAAGCGTCATCGTTTGCTTTTTCCAGCAGACTAAAAAAACTGCTATTGCCCCAGCTGTCCAAAACAGCATTTAACAGAGTCATTGCTTCGTCTTCGGTGGCAACCACATTTCCTTCAAAATTTTGTTTTAGCTCAGAAGCCTTTATTACGTTTGGAAGGCTTAAGCCTTCGTCATCTTTGCAGGCAATCAATGCCCAAGTTAATACCAATACGGCAACTGCGCATAGTATTTTGTTAATTTTCATTTTAATATCCTCCTAAATTTTGGATTATAAAGTAGTTGTTCAGAAACTGAAGTTTCCGAACAACCCTACTAATACAAAATACCGTAATTTGTAAAAATTGTCAATAAAATATTACTTTAAAATATCTAAATCCCGCCCCAACATGGCAGATGCCAGCCTAATGTCTCCCTCTGCGATTGCGGCGCGGATACGGCTGGAACTGATAGGCAGGGAATCTTTCGTAATTTCGGGGATTATTTCGACAGGAATACCGTGCGATGAGAAAAATTTTTGAATCGCCGTGGAATCCGTGTCTAGTTGATAACCGCAACGGAAGGCGCTTCCCACAGCAAAAAAACCAATGTTGCAATATTTCAATAAAATGTTTAAAAAATCGATTCCGGGCATTTGTCTAAAAGCCTCGTCAAAATCAACAACAATTATTATTTGTATTCCCAATTTCTTCAGCGCCTTCGCCCTTTGTTCAAAAGTTTGAATGTCTTGCGGTTCATTGCCGGTAGTCTTATGATTCTCCCGAAAAGTAATAACAACCGGCACATTTTCTGTGTTATGCGAAACAACGCGTTGTATCAGCGCCGTGTGCCCGAGGTGAACTCCGTCAAAAACGCCTATTGTTACCGATGCTTTTTTTTCTCCTGAGGGCAGTCCTTCTTTAATAAACCTGGACCATTCAACCAGCATTTTTTCCCGTTTTGTCAAAAAAGTATTTTGCGCTTTTTACATAGCCGGCGCTACGCAAAAGATTTCCAGCGTGTTCCGCCATATTTCCGTCAGGATCGTCCATGTTATCCAAAGCAAGCTTAAATTCTCCGGCGATAGACGAGTCTTTAATTCCGGCTTTAAGCTTGATTTCTGCAAGTTTAAAACGGAAAAGACCATAGTCCGGCTCTAGTTTTACGGCCCTTTCAAGCAGGCGGACGGCTTCGCTGTTTTTGTCCTTTACGCTTAACGCAAGCCCCCACAAATAATAATGAGCCGGGTCTGCCTTTGGTTTAGGTTTAATGGCGCTTCTAATTTTATTTGCGGCGGAAAATTCCGTTATACAGCGGTCATAATCTTCGACGCTAAACGCCCATTTTCCGGCAAGAACGCGGGCTGTCCAGTCATTTTCGCCCAAAGTTAAAAGCTTTGGTATTATCGCGCCAAGTTCCGCCTGATTATTCTGCTTAAGAAAAATTTTGCCCGCTGTAATAAAACGTTCAAGCGCCTCTTCTTTTTTCTTCGCGTGATCAAACGCATTGGCGGCGTTGGCGGCATAAACGCCGTTTTCGCTGTTCATTTCAAAAGCCTTGTCCCATGCAGACGCTGATTTTTTGTATTCTTTCAATTCAAAATAACAACGGGCAAGTAAAGTGTGGTAATTAATATCTTTTTTGTTTTTTGCATATTTTAAAACAAATTCTTTTAACTCGGCGAACTTTTTTTGGTCGCCAAGAATCTTTATTTTTTCTTTTACCGCTTCTTTGCCTTCGGCGGAATTCGCCCATTGTTCAAGAAGAGCGTCGATAAAATTTACGGCTTCGTCGTATTGCCCAAGCCGTATTGACATTCGCGCCGCGAGAAGCAGTTCTTTTTTGGTCCTGACGCCGCTTTCTTCTCCCGAAACTGCGCGGGTGGCTTCGTCCCTGCGTTCCCATGCCTTGTAAATCTGTTCCAGCGCTTTCAGCGATTCGCCCATAACTGCAAAAGTTTCCGCCAGCCGCAGTCTGCTTTCCGCGTTTATATTTAAATAGTTAGTCCATTTTTTGTATTTTTCCTCGACATCTTTAATTCTTGTATTTATGGAGATATAATCGAGAGACGCTTTGCAGACATATTCGCTGTTAGCGGATAGATTCTCGCCCGTTGTTTCGTAAGAGGCGATGGCAAAGCCTACTTTGCCGCTGACAAGCGAGTCGTCGCTTGCTTCCCCAATCCATTTGCCGTTAATAAGAAAAATTAAAAAAGTACCGTAAGTTATTATGCCCATGTTAATATTTTTTCCGTTAAATTCAGAAATATCAGTCCAGGCGATAAGCGGCTTTGGAGAGCCGTCTCTTACGGCATCGACGCGGAAATATCCCTTGCTGGAAAAAAGCGCGATATAGTAGGCTTGATCGTCCCTGATATGAAACGTAATACCCGCCGCCGCGTAACCGCCAAGGTTGTCCAGGCGAATTCTCGCTTCAATAATATGATCTTGATATTCGCGATCGGGGATTTCCGTCCACGCGATGCATTTTTGTTTTTTCAGGACTATCTCGAAACATTTTTTTGACATATAGGCATTGTATGAAGATTCTGGTTTAATATTAAAAGGAGATTTTTTTGTTCTGGAAAAATCCATGATTAATTTTTCTTCCGAAAAGCTTTCCTGCTCTTGCCGGGTAACTTTATTGAAGAGAAAATTAGAGAATCTTCCGAAAAAAGGAACCATAATAAAATGTACAGCAAAAATGGCAAAAAGTCGATATATTTAAACAACCGGATAGACATATTTGTCATTATTTTAATCTTTATTTTAATAATTAGCCCTTTGTTTTTTAACGTTGTCTCACGGTTAATAGCCAAAAGTAGGCAGAAAGATATTTATATTTCCGCGCGTTGTGAGGAAATTTTTGGCGGAAAAATCATAGAAACACTTGCGCGTGAATTTGAAAAACAAAATCCCGGGTTGCGGATTACGCTGTTGAATGTTCCGGGCGAAAAAGGCAAAGAACCGGATATTTTGTTTTTTGACGAAAATGAATTTAACAGTCTTGTTTCAGATGGGGCTTTGCTGTCGAAGGAGTCTAATCCCGCTATACCGTTGGTTTCTTTTATGGATTTGCTTTTTTATAATATTGAGCTTTTAAAATCTGCCGGTTTTGACCGTCCTCCTAAAACCAGAGATGAATTCCTTAACTATGCTGAAACTATAACAGTCGTCAATAACGGTGTTTCGGCGGGCGTTGCTCCGGTCTTTGGCTCATTAAACAAAATATCTCTGTACAGGGATATTTTTTCGTGGGTATGGGCGGCAGGGGGGAATTTCTGGCAAAATGAGAATTCCGCGCCGGTTATAAACACAAGGTCTTTAATTAACGATTTTAATTTTCTTGCCAGACTCTGCCGGGTACAGGAACTTTCCGCCAATAATTTTAACATGACAGATGAGCAGGCGCTGGAAAATTTTGCAAAAGGGAAAATAGCCATGATAATCGCGTCTACCCGTGTAATTCCGGCGATCAGGGAAAAGATGGGCGATGACGCTTTCGGCATAACTACAATCCCAGGCTTGGGGACGGCGGCAAAATACGGTATCAGTCTTACGGGCATATTTGCTGGTATTAATAAAAATTGTACTTATCCTAGTTCCGCGCAGATTTTTCTTGATTTCCTTGCCGAAAAAAGCCCGTTTTTGTGCGAGCAGTTAAAAGCAGTTCCCGGCTACGTGCCGGAGTTAATTTCCGGCGATTATAAAAACTACATAAAAGAAGATAATTTTTACGCCAAAGCATGGGATATTTTTGAGTCTTCTACGGTTGTACGGGGCTTTTTGGGCGAAACCGGCGCACTGGAATACGAAAACGCCGTTCTTGAGGAAATACGGTCTTTTTTTAGAAACGACCGTTCCGCGCAGGAGACTGTAACAGCCATTCAGCGGCGATGGGACAAGGTTTTTGAACAAGCTCTGTCCCCAAGTCCTTGAAGTTTGACAAAAAACAAGCTCTGTCCCCAAGTCCTTGAAGTTTGACAAAAAACAGGCTCTGTCCCCAAGTCCTTGAAGTTTGGCAAAAAACAGGCTCTGTCCCCGAAACCCTGAAGTTTGACAAAAAACAGGCTCTGTCCCCGAAACCTTGAAGTTTGGTAAAAAACAAGCTCTGTCCCCGAAACCCTGAAGTTTGACAAAAAACAGGCTCTGTCCCTGAAACCTTGAAGTTTGACAAAAAACAGGCTCTGTCCCTGAAACCTTGAAGTTTGGCAAAAAACAGGCTCTGTCCCTGAAACCCTGAAGTTTGGCAAAAAACAGGCTCTGTCCCCGAAACCCTGAAGTTTGACAAAAAACAAGCTCTGTCCCCAGTCCTTGAAGTTTGACAAAAAACAGGCTCTGTCCCCAGTCCTTGAAGTTTGGTAAAAAACAGGCTCTGTCCCCAAATTATTGAAATTTGGTAAAAAATTAAGCTCTGTCCCCAAATCACAGTAAAAAAATCTTGACGGCTATGGATTATCAGAGTATTATAACTTGACAGAGATAATAAAGTTATTCAGGTTTTGAATAGCTTTATACTTCAATAATCTATTTTTTAGGGGGAAATTTCATGAAAAACTCAAAAAAAGCGTTGTTTTCTTTACTTTGTGTGGCGTTTTGCGTTGTAATTTTTGCCTGCGCCTCCAGCGGCGGCGGGGGCGCGTCTGCTCCTGTTTCAAGCGAACCAGTCTCAGGGGTCTTTAAATTTGAAGCGAATGATGACTCAAATGATAAAGGAACTTCTAAGATAGTCATGACTGTGGCTGATGAAGTAATAGACGGTGTAACTTACAAAACCTACAAATTTAAAGGCGAAGTAACCAATAAAATCCAGTACGGCGTTGTTGACGCTACATTAACGCCGGATGATGACACGTTGGCGCTTCTTAAGACCTGTAAGGCGATTTCCTTTAAAATGGTTACTACAGACGGCAGGCCTTATAACGTAGAAGCCCCTATTTCTAGCGTTACGGATTGGGGTTTCCACCGCTATCCCGTAAAAACTGAACCCAATGTAGTACAGGAAGTTAAAATTGAAATGAGAATGTTTATGCAACCATCATGGGCGCAAGCGGTAAGATTCAGTCAGACCCGTTTGACAAAATTTAGAATTCAGACTTTTAACGCCGCAGAGGGCGGGGTAGGCCCCTTTGAATTTAAAGTCTGGGACTTTAAGATATATCCGTAACTGACATATGTAACTGGGGTGTCCGAAAAGTTTGAAAGACTTATTCGGACGCCTTCCATAAGTACCGTATTTTTGTAGTATTTCGTAGAAATATAAGAGAATATAAGGGGTGTTCGAGAAGTAACCGGTTTCTCTGACAGTCCAGTCCGCGGGGTAGCAATGCAAAGAAAGTTTTTGCTGTTTGTATGTACATTATGTATCGCTGTGGGTGTCTTGACGGCGGGTTCCTGCGCGAGCGGGAAGACTGCTGTCGCCCTTACGGCGGATAAAGCTTTTGACTACACTCCGGTTGTTCCCGACGCTGTAAATAATTACCCTCAAGAATCAATAGGCGGTAAATCCGCCATTGAATATTTAAAGAGCGAAAAAGTTGTTGCCGGTTTAAATATTGGCAATACGCTTGACGCATGGAGCGGTAATATTGACGAAAACGGGAAGCTGGCTTTTGTCCAATCGGGAGAAAATGCTTCATGGGGGAACCCGCGGATAAACCAGGAATTGTTTAACGGGATAAAAGCCGCCGGATTCAGTGTAGTCCGTGTTCCGGTAACATGGATGGGTTATATTGGTCCAGCGCCCGATTTCCATATCGATGAACCGTTTTTAAAACGTGTCGCCGAAATAGCCGGTTACGCGAAAAATGCAGGTTTAAAAATGATTATCAATCTGCACCACGATGGCGCGACTGATTCTAAAAAAGGGGATCAGGGCTGGCTCTCGGTCAGGCAGGCAAGTAAAAATCAAGATGAATTTAACCGTATAACAAGCCAGTATGTACGCGTATGGAAGCAGATTTCTGCTTACTTAAAAAATTACGGCGACTGGCTGATATTTGAATCCTTTAATGAACTCCACGACGGTAACTGGGGGTCGGGCGGTCAGCCGGGTCAATATATTACTTTAATAAAGTGGAATCAGTTTTTTGTTGATACTGTGCGTTCAACGGGCGGGAACAACGAATCAAGATATTTGATGATCCCCGCTTACTGTAACGACCGCAGGCAGTTGCTTTCCGCGGGTTTTGTGCTTCCAAACGATACTGCTGATAACAAATTAATTGTAAGCTTCCATTATTATGATCCGTACGAATTCGGGATTCAGGGTAGCCAGACTTCATGGGGAACATCTTCCGAAAAGCAAAAAGTAGTAAATGATTTTGCCGCCGTAAAGGTAAAATTTGTTGATAACAATATTCCGGTAATAATCGGGGAATGCGGCGCGGTAATGCAATTATACCCCGATGATTCCGCAATAGAGCAGAAGGCGCGCCAAAGCAGAAGGGAATATCTGTCTTATATTTTTGGTACGGCGAAACAATACGGGCTGGTTCCCATTTATTGGGACAACGGCTCCGTCAGGGGCAATGGTGAAAAGTTCGGACTTTTTGACCGCAGGAACGGTCAGCCAAATTCGGATGAAAGCAAGACTCTGATCAAACTGATGATAGAAGCAGTGAGATAATTTAATGCACTGTCAAAAATTAACTTGTATAGAAGGGAAATGATGAGAAGATTTTTCAATCCTAAAGTTGTAACCGTTATTGTTATTGTGGCAGTGTTGGCGTTGTTTTTTTTGTTTGCCGGAAAGCAGGAAGCTGATTTTTCCGCAAAATACGCCGGTTTCGATTTAAGCGGGGCTAGTACCGGAAGAACAAATACCTACTCGCGCTATTTGGAACGTTACGATAGAGTTCCGAACGGAAAGAGCGATATTTCCGTCAATCTTTTTGGCTATTCTTCCGCCAAAGGCGTTTCTGTACTTGAAAATTTTGAAGGTGAAACGCGCGTTTTGCGGACAGATGAAGTCAGTTTTGTCGAATACAAGATCAATGTTGAAACAGACGGTTTTTATAATATCAATATTGAATATTTTCCGCTCCCGTCGCGGGGCATAACAATAGAACGTTCTTTTTTAATTAATGGGGAAACTCCCTTCTTGGGCGCGGACAGGCTGGCGTTTCAACGTGTTTGGGGCGACGCGGGTCCAAGCAGATTTGACAATCAGGGCAACGAGATACGCGCCCAGCAGGTTGAAAAACCGCAATGGGAAAGCGCGTGGTTTAAGGATTCTCTCGGTTACATAACGGAACCTTACGCTTTTTATTTTTCAAAAGGCGTAAATGTCATCAGGCTGGAAGGTATAAACGAACCGATGGCGATCCGAAGTATTTCAATAAAAGCGCCCGTCAGCGCCGAAAATTATAAGGATTACATTGCGAAACAGAATTTGACGCGTTATCAGAATACACGCTCAAATATCCAGTTGAAGATTCAGGGGGAGAGGGCGGTGCGCCGTTCCGATCCTTCGCTGTATCCGAATTACGATCGTTCTTCCGGCGCGACAGAACCGCCCAGCGTGGCGAGAATACGCCTTAACATGATTGGCGGCGAAAGATGGCGTGTGTCGGGGCAGTGGATCGAGTGGGAATTTGATATACCGGAAGACGGGTTGTACCGCCTGTCGATCAAGGGGCGGCAGAATTATAACCGCGGGTTTGTATCGAACCGTACCGTTCTTATAAACGGACAGACGCCCTGCCGTGAACTTTCAGCCATACCTTTCACCTATAGCAATAAGTGGCAACTTGTTACTTTGCGCGACAGCGGCAAAGAAGGTTACATTGTCCTTCCGTTAAAGAGAGGCGCGAATACTGTTCGTTTGCAGGCGACTCTTGGCGACATGGGCGCGATATTAAACGTAATGGAAGAAAGCGTGTTCCGTCTTAACAGCATTTACAGAAAGATACTTGTGCTTACGGGAACCGAACCGGACGTGTACCGCGATTACCGTGTTGAGTATGTTTACCCGGAAGTAATAACGGCGATGGAACTGGAAAGTAAAATCCTCTACAAACTGGTGGACGATTTAACGCGCTATTCGGGCGAACGTAGCGCGCAGGCGGCGGCGACTCTTACGCTTGCCCGCCAGCTTGAACTTTTTATCAGGCGACCGGATAAAATCCCGCGTACGCTTACAAATTTTAAAGCCAACATCAGCTCTCTTGGAGACAGTATGCTGGCCCTTTCTCAGTCTCAGCTTGACGTTGATTTTATTTTACTGACTTCCGACGACGCAAAACTGCCGCGTATAAGGGATAACTTTTTTGTTTCGGCGTCGCACGAGATACGTTCTTTCTTGTCTTCGTTCTTTGTTGATTATAACAACCTCGGTGATGTGTACCGTAACGGCTCCAATGTTATCGATGTGTGGATGCTTGCGGGGCGCGATCAAAGCACCATTCTTAAAGCGATGATAGACGACACGTTTACGCAGAAAACGGGAATCAGAGTGAACGTAAAACTTGTCGCGGCGGACGCTGTATTGCCGTCGGTTGTCGCGGGTACGGGGCCGGATATGGCGCTTACTGTTCCTCAAGGCGATCCTGTAAACTACGCTATCCGTAAAGCCGTCGTTGATGTTTCCCAATTCCCCGATTATCAGGAAGTAATAAAGGAATTAAGTCCAAGCGTTGTAGTGCCTTTTTCCTACGCGGGCGGCGTGTGGGGGCTTCCCGAGACGCAGTACTTCCATGTAATGTTCTACCGTAAAGATATTCTTGAAGAACTTAATATCCAGCTTCCCGACACGTGGGACGATCTTATCAATATTCTTCCGATTATTCAAAAAAACAATATGAATGTTGGTATTCCCTCTGTTGCAACTAACGTGGCGACAAGCATCGACTTTTCAAACTTCCTTGCGCATATGTTTCAGCGCGGCGGCAGACTTTACAACGAAGAAGGCTCGCGCACCAACTTAGACGGCGAAATCGCAATTGAGGCGTTTGACGTATACACGAAATTTTTTACGCATTACAAAACGCCGATGGTTTACGATTTTTTAAACAGGTTCCGTACGGGAGAAATGCCGCTGGCTTTTGCCGATTACACGAACTTTAACACTCTGGAAGTTTTTGCGCCGGAACTTCGCGGTCTTTGGGGTTTCTCCAGAATGCCAGGTCTTAAAAAGAAAGACGGAACAGTAGACCGCTCTGTGCCGACAGGCACTCTTGCCGCGATGATTTTTTCCAATTCAAAAAAACGGGATTTGGCGTGGGAGTTTATGAAGTGGTGGGTTAGCTCCGATACGCAGTTGCGGTTTGGACGCGAACTTGAAAGCATTATGGGCGCGGCGGCGCGTTATCCCACCGCGAATTACGAGGCGTTTAAACGGCTTTCGTGGGGTTCTGAACAAATGGCTGTGCTTGACGAACAGCGCAACTGGACTGTCGGCACGCCGGAAGTTGCGGGCGGTTATTTTGTCAGCAGGCATATTACCAACGCGGTGCGCAAAATATTGAACGAAGGCATGGATACGCGCGAAACTTTATTGGATTATACGATCACTATTAATGATGAGTTGACTAAAAAGCGAAAAGAATTCGGTCTGGAATAGGGGGAATAATGAGTCTTGCAAGGTATTTGGAAAAAAGGAGAGAAGCCGACGAGCGTTTGTCAAGAGAGATGTACAAACACCGTATTTGTTATCTTTTTCTCGCGCCGTACGCCATTGTCTTTATCCTTTTTTATGTAGCGCCCGTTGTTATATCGGTTTTCTACAGTTTTACATATTTCAATGTTCTTGAGCCGCCCAAATTTATCGGCTTGCGCAATTATATCAACCTTCTTCTGGCGGATGATGTTTTTTTAATTGCGGTAAAAAACACTTTTATAATCGCGGCGGTTACGGGACCGATCGGGTATATAATGGCTTTCCTGTTCGCGTGGTTTATCAATGAATTGCCGCGTTATCTGCGCGCCTTTGTAACTCTTGTTTTTTACGCGCCATCGCTGGCGACAGGCGCTTACATGATTTGGACGCTTCTTTTCTCGGGCGACGCTTACGGTTACATAAACGGTATATTGATGAATTTTGGAATACTGGATCAGCCTGTGCTTTGGCTGACAGACCCAAAATACATGATGCCGGTTATGCTGGTGGTTATTCTTTGGATGAGTTTGGGCGCGGGCTTCCTTGCCTTTATCGCGGGTCTTTCTACCATAGACCCGTCTTTGTACGAAGCGGGGCTTGTGGATGGTATTTCCAACCGCTGGCAGGAACTTTGGTACATTACACTGCCCAACATGAAAGGAATGTTAATGTTCGGGGCTGTTATGGCGATCACTCAGGCTTTTAACGTGGCGGACGTAACCGTCGTGCTTGCGGGCAACCCGAGTACGGATTATGCCGTGCATACGGTTGCGAACCACCTTGCCGACTACGGCTCGACCCGTTTTGAGATGGGTTACGCTTCCGCGATAGCGACAATACTGTTTTTTTCAATGATTGTAAGCAACGCTGTTATTCAAAAATTGTTAAAACGGGTGGGGACATAAGGGGTACACTATGACAAAGAGACCAAAGAAGCTGATCGGCGGCAGAAGGTTAAACCGGTCATACGGCGGAGACGCTTTTATTATTACGCTACTCACAGTTTTCGGCGTGTTTTTTGCTTTTCCCCTTGTTTTTAACATTAACCATGCGTTCAAGCCGTTAAACGAAATTTTTCTGTTTCCGCCAAATGTTTTTGTGCGTAATCCCACGATAAATAACTTTCAGGATTTGTTTATTATTATGAGCAAGTCATGGGTTACCTTTTCTCGTTATATTTTTAACACTGTATTTATTACCGCGGTTGGAACTGTCGGGTTGATATTCTTTGCCTCGATGGGGGCGTTTGTCGTTTCCAAATATAATTTTCCGGGCGCAAAAATTTTCTTTCAGGGCGTTATCATTACGCTTATGTTTTCCGGTTATGTAACGGCGATTCCCAACTACCTTGTAATGGCAAAACTTGGCTGGGTTGACACTTTCCTTTCGGTTATTGTTCCTGCTTTTGCCTTTCCTATCGGTTTCTTCCTTTTAAAGCAGTTTATTGACACTATACCGAACTCACTGCTGGAGGCGGCAACAGTAGACGGCGCGAAAGAATTCGGCATTTTCGTCTGGATCATTTTGCCGATGATAAAACCCGCGTGGCTTACCGTAATGATCTTCTCCGTGCAGAATCTTTGGAATTTAAGAGCGTCTAACATGATATATTCGGAGCAGTTAAAGACACTGCCTTTCGCGCTTTCTCAGATTGTTGTTACAGGCGTAGCCCGCGCGGGCGTAGGGGCGGCGGTAACGCTTTTTGTCATGGTCGTTCCTATTTTAATGTTTGTATTCGCCCAAAGTAACGTTTTGCAAACAATGGCTAATTCGGGGATAAAGGAGTAAAAATGAAAAACACAAAGAAAACCTGCTCCCTGCTCCCTGCTCCCTGCTCGCTAATTGTTTTACTCGCTATTATGTTATCTATCTTCGTTCCTTCGCTTAACGCCGAACCCACAAACTACACCTACAACTATGATTTTTGGCTGGAGCAGGTTGCTTCTCCCGATGCTTACCGCGTAAGCAAGTATATGCTTGGCTCTGTTTTGGGATCGGGTGATTTCAGGGACCCGCAGGGGCTTTTTATCAGGGACAACCGCATATATGTTTGTGATTCCGGCAATAACCGTATACTGTTGTTTGAAGTGCGGGAAAACGGGGATCATGTTTTAATAAAGGCTGTTTCTTCCGTTGTTATTAACGGCGTAGTATCAAATTTTTATTACCCGATGGACATTTTTGAAAACAGAGACGGTTTTTTGTATATTGCTGACACCAGCAACAACCGCATATTAAAACTTGATAAAGACTGGAATTATGTTTCGGCTATCTATAAACCGCAGGACGAAAGTCTCGGAGAAGACGTGGATTTTCTTCCCGTTAAGTTAATTGTAGATTTTGCGAACCGCGTGTTTGTTCAGGCGCAAAATATCAACAAAGGGCTTATGGAATTTGACAGCAGGGGTGAATTTTCAGGCTATATCGGCGCGAATAAGGTGTATGTAAACATTGTCGATTATGTATGGAAGCTTATTTCTACAAAGGCGCAAAGAGAACGAATGAGTTTGTTTATTCCCACTGAGTACAGCAACGCCTGTCTGGACAACGATGGTTTCATCTATGTTACAAACTCGACGGGGCAGACAGACCCTGTGCGCAGGTTAAACGCCATGGGTCAGGATATTTTAATTAGAAACGGTTATGAAGACCCAGTCGGCGATCTTGTGGTTGATGATGCGGGCGGTATAAACGGCCGTTCAAAATTTATTGACGTCGCCTCTTTTGAAAATGATTCTTACGCTTGTTTTGACAGAACGCGCGGACGTATTTTTATGTACGATTTTCAGGGAAATCTGTTATACGTTTTTGGCGGCATAGGTAACCGCGAAGGCAACTTTGTTTTGCCCGTTGCCATTGCCAATATGGGTTACGCGCTTTACGCGCTGGATTCCAGAGCCGCCTCCCTTACACGTTTTGACCTGACGGGTTATGGACAAAAAATTAACGATGCTCTTAACGAGTACAGGGCGGGTCGTTATGAATCTTCCGCGGAATTATGGGAAGAAGTCCTAAAAATGAATGGAAATTACGATCTTGCATATATCGGTATAGGCAGGGCGGCGCTTCGTCAGGGCGAATATCAAAAATCGATGAAGTACTATAAACTAAAGCACTACCGCGAAGGTTACGGCAAGGCTTATCAGTTGTACCGCAAGCAATGGATGGAAGAAAACCTTTGGAAAATACTTTTAATTTTGGCAATAATACTGCTTGTGCCGTCTGCTATAAAGTTTTTAATTAAATTAGCCAAGGAGATCAAAGAAGCATGAAATATCTTAACGATAAAGCGTGGTGGCGGCATGTCGGTAAAACCTTAAGGTATTCGCTTTATGTGTCTACCCATCCTCTTGACGGATTTTGGGATTTAACCCATGAAAAACGCGGTTCTATCGCCGCGGCGAATATTATAGCGGCCGCCGCTGTTATAGTAGAAGTATTGCGCCTAACGCTTACGAATTTTCAGTTTGTTACAATCAACATGGAATACTTTAATTCGGTTATTGTTGCGCTCCGCATTCTTCTTCCTATCGGACTGTGGACTGTAGCGAACTGGAGCCTTACCACCCTTATGGACGGCAAGGGGAGAATGTTTGAGATTTACATGGCCGTCTGCTACGCGCTTACTCCTTATGTGTTAATTAACATTGTTATGATAGTATTAAGCCAGTTTATAACATTTGATGAAGGCGCGATTTACAAGGTGCTTGCCGGTTTTTCCGCATTGTGGACGGGTTTACTGATACTCGCCGCAATGATGATGGTTCACGATTACAGTCTTGTTAAAACCATACTTTCCAGTTTATTAACTATTGTAGGAATGGGGGTAATGGTATTTATTTTTGTAATCTTTTTCAGTCTTATAAGCGATGCGGTTGCGTATTTCTGGTCGCTGTATAAAGAAATATTGTTCAGAGTGGTATAGGGGGTTAGGTGAAAAACTCAGCGTGGCTATTATTAATATTTTTCACTTTATTTTCGGCGGTTTCCTGTAACAAAAGGGCGTCAAAACCAAGACCGGTAATGGTATACGAGTTTCCGGAAAAAGAACATGAAGACGTCGTTCTGGAAAATGAATATTTGTTGTTGCGTTTTTTGCCTAAAACGGCCGAGTTTATTCTTACGGAAAAGAAGACGGGCGTGCAGTGGAGATCGAATCCCCCGGGACTTTCTGGCGATCCAATGGCGGACGTTGTTACAAAATATCTTATGGGTTCTCAGCTCTCTCTTGAATTTGCGGATAATTCCGGCGTTGGAATGACATTGTTTTCAAGTTATTACAGCGTAGAGCGGTTTGCTTACGAATATGAAGTTGTAGATGGCGCTTTGGAAGTGCGTTATACGATAGGTGATATTGCGCGTACAAAACGTATTCCGCCCGCCCTGACGGAAGAAAGAATGCTGGCTTATCTGGACAAAATGGAAGAAGATTCTCGTTTTGAAATTGAAGCCAGTTACCGTCTTTATGATATTGATAACTTGCGTTCTACAGACGACAGGACAAAACTTCTCGCCGATTATCCTGAACTTGCAAAGATCAAATTGTATGTGTTAAGGGGCAATACTCAGGATTACATGAAAGATCAGATGGAGATTTACTTTAGGGACGCCGGATATACTTATGAAGAATATTTTGAGGATATTTCCAAATATTCCGTAAGCGGCGGTTTTGAAAAGCCCGCTTTCAGCATTACCCTTCGTTATACTCTTGACGGAAAATCCCTTGTGGTTAATGTGCCTTTAGATAAAGTCGCCTATCGTCCCGCTTATCCGATTTTGAAGTTGTCCGTACTGCCGTATATGGGCGCGGGCGGATTAAACGATCAGGGGTACATGCTTGTGCCGGACGCCAGCGGGGCGCTTATTTATTTTAACAACAAAAAGCAAAGTCAGCTTCCATACAGTATAAGCGTTTACGGGTGGGACGAGGGAATGCCCCGCGACGCGATAGTCAGCGATAATAAAGCCCTGTTTCCGGCTTTTGGCGTTCATAAAAACGGGAACGCTTTGTTATGCGTCATAGAAGAAGGTTCGGCTTACGCCAGTGTGCGCGCTGATGTGTCTGGGCGTAACTCTTCATGGAACAGCGTGTATCCGTTATTTGATATGGTTCACGGCGCAAAAATGGATATTTCGGGCAGAAACGAGAGAGATGTGTATCTTTATGAATCAACTTTACCCGAAGGAGAAAATATAACTTTACGTTATACCCTGTGCGAAAAGCCCGGTTATATGGGAATGGCGGAAGAATACCGCGCGTGGCTGATGAAAAAATATCCCGTCTTTGCGAGCAGGGCTAACACCGTTAATAGGGATGACGCGAACAGCGTTCCTGTCGCGGTAGAATTAATCGGCGCGGTAAATAAAACACAGCACCGTCTTGGTCTTCCCGCAGACCTTCCGTTAAAACTTACTTCCTACGGCGAAATGGAATCTATAATTAACGATTTTGGCAATTACGGCTGGAGAAACGTGAAGGTTAAGCTTAACGGCTGGTTTAACAGGAGTGTTGAGCATTCTGTTCCCGCAAAGATCAAATTAATCAAACAGCTTGGAAGCAAGAATGATTTTAACGGCGTAGTGTCCGCCGTCAAAAAGAATAATTTTCAGCTTTACCCAGAAGTAGATTTCTTTTATATGAAAGATGTAAAAAATTTCAGCGGATTTAACATTTACAGCGACGCCGCCCGTTATGTGAACCGCGAAAGAATACAGAAATATCCCTTTAGTTTTGTATGGTTTGGCGAGCGCAAACAATGGGGGAAATTAAGTTATGTTGCCCGTCCCGCTAGCATGATGAAAATGATCGACAACTTTTTCCCGAAAGCTTCGGCTCTTGGATTGCAAAATATCGCGTTCAGAAATCTTGGCTCAAAACTTGCGGGCGATTACCGTGAAAAACGGCATGTAAGCAGAGAGGCTTCCATGCTAATGCGTCAGGAAAAACTAGATCAACTTAAAAATTCAGGTAAAGGCGTTGTTGTTAATACGGGGTTTGTCTATTCCGCGCCGTGGGCGGATTTAATTACCGATATGATTATTGAAGATCAGGAATTTGGTATTACAGATACCCCTGTCCCGTTTTTGCCGATTGTTTTACACGGTATAGTGCCGTATACGGGCAAGGCGATAAACCTTGCCGAGGATTATACAAAGAATTTGTTAAAGTCAATTGAATGCGGGGCGGGGCTGTACTTTAGTTTTATGAAAGAAGAAACCGCAGAGTTGCAGGAAACAAAGTTCAGGCAGTTTTACGCCAATGAATACGGCAAATGGATTGGCGACGCGGACGCGCTGTACAGGCAATTTACCGCCGATTTCGGGCGGCTGTATAATCAAAAGATTGTGAATCATGTGATTTTATCGCCGGATGTAACAATTACAGAGTACGAGGATGGCACGAAAGTTTTTGTAAACGCAAGCGATTTTGACGCAAGTTATAACGGCGTTAGTATTAAAGCTGACACTTATAAAATAATGGGAAGGTGAGAGATGTATTTTATCAAAAGAAACAATAAATATTCATTAACGCTGGAAGGCAAGAACGCAATTACCGGATATTTGTTTTTGCTTCCTTTTATAATCGGTTTTCTTGCGTTTATGTTTTTCCCGATTATTGAATCGCTTACTATGGTGTTCAGCGACGTTAAAATGGACCCCGTTAAGCACGGGTTTAACATGGAATACATCGGGATTGAAAACATAAGGCGCGTTGTCGCGGTTGACGCCGATTTTAACAGGTTTGTTACCGAGGAAATAGGGCGTATGCTGTTGATAGTTCCCGCGATTATTATTTTCAGTTTGTTTGTCGCTCTTATTTTAAATCAGGAATTTAAAGCCAGAGGTTTTGTGCGCGCGATATTCTTTTTGCCTGTAATTCTTTCTTCCGGTATAATGATTGGGCTGGAAACAAATAATTCTCTGTTAAACAGCATGTCGGATATTATTAAGGAAGGAAACTTGATGAAGTCGTCTGTTACGGGCGTACTGGAGGATATTCTGGTTACCGAAGGGGCGGCAAGCGATTTTATGGGATATATTTTTCAGATAATAAACCAGATTTATGATATTGCGATGGCTTCCGGCATACAGATAATTATTTTCCTTTCCGCTCTCCAGACAATTCCGCCAAGTATGTTTGAAGCCGCAAAAATTGAAGGCGCTACAAGCTGGGAATGTTTTTGGAAAATTACATTCCCAATGGTAAGTTCCCTGATACTTGTAAATATTGTTTACAGTGTTGTGGATTATTTCTTGCGGACAGATAACCGTGTAATGGAAAAAATAAACGAGGCTATGATACGGCGGTTCCAATATGGTTTTGGAACCGCTATGGCGTGGATTTATTTTCTTTCTGTTATGCTTATTATTGGAATTGCGATAACTTTGATTTCCAGGAAGGTGTACTACTATGAATAATAATGAATATACGCAAAATTGGGGAAATATATCCAAAAATTACCATGCGAAGCAAAAGGCAATGGAGATAGTTTTTAAATTTTGCAGAGCGGTGTTGCTTTTTGGTATGTGCTTTCTTGTTATACAGCCGCTGTTGGATAAATTAAGCGTTAGTTTTATGGAACAGCAGGATTTATACGACAGCACTGTAATAAGTATTCCGCGGAATTTTACCATTGGAAATTACAAGCTGGTAAGCGATTTGATTACCTTTTGGCCGTCTCTTTTTTCGACGCTTTTTATTGTGATTGTCAGCGCCGCGTTACAGGTAGCCGCCTGTACTATGGCGGGTTATGGGTTTGCGCGTTATAAGTTCCCCCTTAAAAATTTCTGGTTTATGTGCGTAATGCTCATAATTGTTGTTCCGCCGCATACGATCATGGCTTCTTTATATCTTAATTTTCACTTTTTTGACATATTTGGGATTTTTAGGTATATAACGGGCGAACCTGTCAACTTGTTAAGTAACGTTGCCGGATTTTGGCTTCTTTCCGTTACAGGAATGGGGTTAAAAAGCGGTTTGTATATTTTTATGCTAAGGCAATATTTCCGCGGTATGCCTAAAGAACTTGAAGAAGCGGCATGGGTGGACGGTTGCGGAAAATTTAAAACATTTATCCAAATTATGGTTCCTGACGCGCTCCCGATGCTTACTTCCTGTTTCTTGTTTTCTTTCGTATGGCAATGGACGGACTCGTTCTATACGACTTTGTTTTTGAATAACTACAGAATGTTATCAAGCGGACTTGGCTCGATTGCGGAACGTTTTTCGCAGTGGTGGTCTGTAACAAATGCGGTAAGCGGTCAGGCTGTCGCCTCAACCGCTCCTGTAGGATATACTCAGGCAATTATCGCAACAGGTATGCTTATGAGTCTTGCCCCGTTAATTTTACTGTATCTTGTGGCGCAGAAGGCGTTTGTCGAGTCCCTTAGCCAGACAGGTATAAAAATGTAATTTTTAAGATGTAACTTTTTAAAATCCATTTGGGTTTTTTATAAAGGTTTCAACGCGGTAAGAATTAAAAAATCTGCCGCTTGAGATAAATATTATTTTGGAGGAAAGAGATGATGAAGAACACAAAAACAATTGCTTTTTTTGCGATTGTGATTCTGCTTGCTATGGCTTTACCGGTATTCGGACAGCCGAAGATTCCCAAAGCCCCGGCGGCGATTCAAAAAACAATTCAAGCAATGGGTGGAGTAACGATTGGTAACTGGTGGTCGGATTACGATGTTAACACAGTTGTGCCAAAAAGCGATTATGATGAAAGACTCCTTGAGTACCGTAAGGCGGTCTTAAAGGAAAATAACATTGTAATCAAGCAGAAGAGCATTGCAAGCTGGAATGAAATGTCCCAGATTGCCGCTACTTCCATCATGGCGGGAAAACCCTCAGCGCAGGTTTTTGTATTACAACCGGACTGGGCGTTAGCGCTGTACCGTCAGAATCTTCTGGCCGATGTGGGGGCAAACAATCAGGTAAAACTTACAAGCACATCTCCTGTAGACTGGAACAAATCGGTAAATGATACATTTACCTTTAACAAAAAGACTTACGCATTCCAGGCAGGTTACGGCGACAGCCTTCATGCCGCTGTTGTAGTTTGGAACAAGAGATTGTTTAAGGAAGCTGGTCTTGATCCCGATCTTCCTTATGACTTGCAGAAAAGCGGTCAGTGGACATGGGATAAATTTCTTGAAATCAGCAAGAAGCTTACAAGGGATATAAATAACGATGGTATTATTGACGTTTACGCCATGCCGCGCGATCTTTCTACGGAAATTCTTGACGCTTTTGTCAGCAGTAACGGCGCAATGTATGTTAACAAAGACCCGAAAACCGGAAAACTTGTCAATGTAACAAGCAAGCCGGAATTCGTTGAAGCCGTAAAATTCTTCTTGAGGCTGAGAGATGAAAAAGTTATGATGGACAGACCGAAAAACTCGGAATGGAACTGGCATATTCCCGCCTTCAATGACGGCAAGGTTGCAATGCGTATTGATCAGCACTACATCGCCCATAACGATCTTACCAACATGAAAGACGACTGGGGATTGGTTCTTCCTCCCAAAGGTCCAAGGGTCAAAAATTATGTTGTATTTACCGATGAAAACGTAATGGTTGTTCCTTCCACATTCAACAAAGATCAGGTAAATGCCATTATGTGGGCTGTACAGGCATGGTTAACTCCGATTGATAATAACTGGAGAGCGCCTCTGTATCAGATTTACAGGGACAGGCGCGCTATTGACGAAACATGGGTGTATATCCGCGACCCGAAATTCCAGCAGATGAAATACCACCTGCTTGTTCCGGGACTTAACCGCGGCGGTATTGCTTGGGAAATCTGGTTCCATGACGGTGAGGCGGCTCAGCTTATTGAAGCGGTTTCTCCGCAATGGAACGCTCTAATCGAAGACGCTAACGATTTCTAGGAATATATGAGCGGTATCATCGTAAATGGAAACAGTTTGCCGAACATTCCCTGGGAAGACAGACCGCCGTCAAGCGATCCTAAAAAGGAGCTGATGTGGCGGTTTTCTAAAAACCCGATTATTCCGAGGGATTTAACTTTGCGGTCTAACAGCATTTTTAACAGCGCCGTTGTTCCGTTTAAGGGAGAGTTTGCGGGCGTGTTCCGTTGCGATGATACTGCGCGTCACATGGATATTCACACGGGGAGGAGTAAGGACGGTATTCATTGGGTTATTGAAGATGAACCTATAAAGTTTATCAAGGCAGACCCTGAAGTGCCGGATTCTGATTATAAGTATGATCCCCGCGTAATTTTTATTGAAGACCGTTATTACATAATATGGTGTAACGGTTATCATGGTCCGAACCTCGGCATCGGCTATACGTTTGACTTTGAAAAATTTTATCAAATGGAAAATGCCTTAATGCCGTATAACCGCAATGGCGCGCTTTTCCCGCGCAAGATAGGAAAAAATTACGCCATGTTCAGCCGTCCAAGCGATTCGGGACATACGCCATTTGGCGATATTTTTTATTCTGAAAGTCCTGATTTAATTTACTGGGGAAAGCACCGTCATGTTATGGCTCCTTCCGGCGGATGGCAAAGCACCAAAATAGGCGCGGGACCGTGTCCAATTGAGACTACGGAAGGCTGGCTGTTATTTTTTCACGGCGTACTGACAAGCTGTAACGGGTTTGTTTATTCGTTCAGCGCGGCATTGCTTGATATTGACAAGCCATGGAAAGTAATAGCGCGCGCGTGTCCTTACATTATCAACCCGCGGGAAATTTACGAATTGACTGGAGATGTGCCGAACGTTACGTTTCCTGTCGCCTCGCTTGTAGACAAGGATACCGGCAGAGTTGCAGTTTACTACGGTTGCGCCGATACGGTAACAGGTCTTGTCTTCGGCAAGATTGATGAAATTGTCGATTGGGTTAAGAAGAATAAAATGTAATTTACCTCTCTCTTAATTTTTTAGGATGCGATGATAAATAAAAATCATGGTAAGTTAAGCGCCGCCGCTATTTTCTCGGATAACATGGTTTTACAGCACGGCAAACCAGTTCCTTTTTGGGGAACGGGCGGCGCAGAAGGTTCATCTGTTTTTATAATTTGGAAAACTGCGTCAGATACCGTAAAAAAAGAAACAACAGTCCGTGGTGCTGAATGGAGTCTTATGCTTCCTCCGCTTTCTGCCGGCGTATCAGGCGAAATTATTATTAAGAATGAAGCAGATGAGATTCGTTTTACAAATGTAATAACAGGCGATGTATGGTTTGCGGGCGGCCAGAGTAATATGGAAATGGAACTTGTAAATTGTAAGAACGGACAAGCCGAACTTGCTTCCTGTGCAAATCTCAACATACGTTTTTATCAAGTGGTTAAACGAGCTATTGTAGACGACGACTATCTTCGTGAGGAAACTGAAAGCTGTTGGAAAGTATGCGCCCCTGATACGGCGGCAATGCTTAGCGCGGCGGCGTTTTTCTTTGCGCAAAAAATTAACGCGGAAATTAAAATCCCTATAGGTATAATTAATTGTTCATGGGGCGGAACTTCGATAAGCGCATGGATGAGCGAACAGCAGTTAAATAAAACCACTGCTGGCAGGCGGTTTATTGACGATTACGCGCAAAAAATAGGCAATAAGACTGATATGCAGTACAATGCCGAAATGGAAGATTATTTTGAACAGTGGCAGAAGTGGGATGAGCGTATCCGTATTCGCAGGGAAAAAGAGCCGGATGTTAGTTGGGAAGTTCTTAACAGGGAGTGCGGCGAGTGTCCTTGGCCTCAGCCTGCCGGGAGAACAAGCCCTTATTGTCCGGCAAATTTACACACAGCGCGGATAAAACGAACCGCTCCTTTTGCCATAAAGGGCTTTATTTACTATCAGGGAGAGGAGGACGATCTTCGCGCTGTCGATTACCGCGAAATGATGTATTACCTTATCGAGCAGTGGCGTAACGACTGGAATGACAATAGTCTTCCGTTTCTGTTTGTTCAACTGCCCATGTTTGCTTCGCGTCAGGAAGCGGAATCTGGGAATCCGCAGCGCCATTGGTGTTTAATAAGGGAAAATCAATATCTTGCTTCTCTTGATATCGCCAATACCGGGCTTGCGGTAATTATAGACTGTGGGGAGTTTGACAATATCCACCCATTCGACAAGCAGACTGTTGGTTTCCGTCTTGCTCTGCAGGCGCTGAAAAAAGTCTATGGCGCGGACATTAACGCCGATGCGCCGGTATTCAGTTGGGCGGAGGAGAAGGGAAGCGCTTTACATCTTCATTTTGACAACGCGCAAAGCGGTCTTGAGTTTCGCGGCGATATAGCGAAAAGTTTTGAAGTTGCCGGCGATCAAGGAGAATACTATCCCGCGCGGGCGGAAATAAAAGACGGCAGTGTGATTGTAAGTTCGGATATGGCGTTGTCGCCAAAAAGGGCGCGTTACGCGTGGGTTAAATACGGACCAACTCCATTATACGCAAAAAATGGGCTTGCCGCTATGCCGTTTCGTACAAACAGAAATGAACCCATTGACTGTTAGTTAAGCGCCATACTCCTAAATCTAATTGACAAAATCATATAAAATGTATAATATAATTTATATGAATAAAGCGGGAAAAATGTATGATGAATTGCCTTTTTGGTCAGCCCCTTTTGGTCTAAAATTATTGGATTATATAGATTATAAGCCAAATATAAATGCTATAGATTTAGGATTTGGTACTGGTTTCCCACTAATTGAATTAGCCATGAGATTAGGCGATAATTCAATGGTTTATGGAATTGATATTTTGAAAGATGCTTTTGTAAAAGTAGAGGAAAAAATAAATAATTACGGTATAAAAAATATAAAACTTATTGAAGGCAGTGTTGAATCAATACCGTTGGAAAATAACTCCGTTCATTTAATAACAAGCAATAACTGCATAAATAATGTACAGAATATTGGTAAAGCATTGAATGAATGTTCAAGAATTTTAAATAAAGATGGACAATTCATATTGACAATGAATTTGGATAAATCAATGTTTGAATTTTATGACACAATGGAAAATACATTATTGGAACTAAATTTAAAATCAGAAATAGAATTAATGCATAAACATATAGAACAGAAGCGTCCGCCAATAGATAAAATTATTGCGCCGATGAAACAAAATTTTTTAATAAAAGATATTGTATATGATCAATTCTGTTATAGATTTACTGATGGAACGGCATTGTTAAATCATAACTTTATAAAAGCCGCTTTTTTGGAGTCATGGAAAAACATATTACCGGAAGACAGAATAAATGAAATATTTAAAATTGTAGAAAACAAATTAAACGAACTTTCAAAAGAGTTAAATGGAATAAAATTAAGTATACCATTTGTTTTAATAAATGGTATAAAAAAATAGGGGCAATAATAAAGTACGGGAGTACAGCACATAACGAGGTTGCAGAAAAACTGTTTTTGAACAAGGAAGCTGTTAAAAAACCATCACTTTTAGGCGTTTTGAGGCTGATTTTATGTATACTTTGAAATCGTTTTTTGAGAAGGGGTTTTTCTGCAACCTCAACAGGGCTGTTAATATACACAGCCAGTAAGCGGCTAGGGTTCGGCCGGCAATGTCATTAACAGCCAGAACGTAATGCGCCATACACCCAAAAAATTATTTAAAAATGATTAAGTAAAAGCCATTGACAGAAAATGTAATATCTAATATAACAAACTATGAATGTAGTGAAAATTTATTTGGGAATAATTTATTCGTGTATTTCATTAACTGTATTATCTGGTTATATGCTTATAATGAGCATAGGTGGCAATGGAAAAACAGAAGAATTAATTCTTCTGTTTATTAAAATAATTTTAATTGTTTGGTTATTGTCAATTATTATAAATACAGTAGTAAATATTTTTTTATCAATAAAGTTTAATTATAGATCATAATTTTAATGATTTAATTGAATTGGCATTATATTTAAAAGTAAAATTAATATTATTTTGGATTATTTATATTAGACTTGTTTAATAACCAAAGAAAACATTAAACTACTTAAATGGGAAGGGGAAAAAAGGCAAAGAATGCCAAAGAAGCTCTTTTTAAGCGGTTGTACGGGGTGAAACCTGATA
>JAITUY010000088.1 GCA_031286095.1 Treponema sp.
GGACTATGCCGATACGGGATTGGGGGCGGGCGTTAAACCAGTTCGCCATTGAGTTCGGAAAAGAACGGGTTCCGTTCTAATGATATTTTGCCATTTACACAAAATATCTGATAGGCTCCAATAATATTTATATCAGTAGCCTTTCTTATAATGCCCACTGTACCGATTACATTAAGACCAATGTTTAAGGCGTATTCTCTTGCTTTTTTTTCATCAATAATGACTAACGCGCTGGGAGTTTCAGTTGCCAATACAATAGAGGACGATTCTCCTAATCCGAGTTTAGTATTCAGTTCAATAACTTTTTTTCTATTTTTTGCTTCTCTTACATCGATCCATTCGGGTATATTTTCTTTATATTTTTTTGTAAATTCTTCAAAAACTTCAGGAGTTATAGTAACATGTCCAAATAATTTTTTTAATAATTCAAGTTGGTCTATATTTGAAAGAGCAATAAGGCAGGAAGTATCAGAAATAATTACATTATGCGACAAAGAATTGTTTTGCATTTTCAATATCTCTGCATATTTCATCTTCAGACAAATCAAAAATAGATTCGCCATACTTTCCCATTTCTAATATAAAATCCGCGCGGCTCATTCCTAGCGCTTTTGCCAAATCACCCGTACACATTATCCCTTTTTCGTAAAGTCCAACGGCAATAAGCATTTTTAAGTCATGTTCTGAATACTGGTCGTTAAATTTATCGTCTATATCCAGCGTTATTTTCATAAAAATTCTCCTTAATATAGATTACCTTTTAATTATATCAATAAAAATCCATTAATCAACGTTATTTTTATGAAAAAAGGTGCTTATTATTAGTATTTACCAGCGGGATTTACGATGGTGGTATAGTTCTATAGGGTCTATTCTAGGGGTTTTATGTTCATCTTTTCGAGAGCTTTCTGAAACCAGATATGATCTTCCCTTGCGTCTTGCCGCAAGGATTCTATCTCTTGCTGAGTCAAGGGACGGGGACCTTCTGAGAGATCGGGCTTCAGGCTCTGTGAGCGCTTTAAAGTTGCCGTCATAAAGATTAACCTCCTTTAAGAAAGATGATAGAGTATCCGCGCCGTATTTGTCAACAAGACTTTTAAGGGTTTCTGGTCTTAGAGAAATTTCATTTCCGCTTCTCCCGGTGGCAAGAGCAATGGCATGAACGACATTTCCCCCGTTAGATTCAATAAAACGGCGTAATTCATTAAAGGAACCGCCTAAAGAAAAAACGTCATCAACAAGGATATAATTCCGGCCGGACTGGACTTCGCCGTTAAAAGAAGGCCTGAAAGCGAAACGATACCATTCGTCTTTTCCTGTACGGTGTACGCGGTTAGTTTGAACAATATTATCATTAATTTCCATATCTGGTAAAATTACTGATATATTCAGCAAGCGCCACCGGCAATTTATTTTTTCCGCCGGCTTCGACGGCGCGTACCGGAACTATAACAGCGTTAGGATATTTTTGCTTAAGCAATTGCAACTGTTTCTGATTTTCCGGCGTTTTTAGGAAGCTGTGGACAAGGCTTAAAGCCGCGGCACGGTCTTCATGATTTTTTGCTTCATCGTAATCAGGGTGTTCTTCAAGGAGTTTCCATGGTTTTGCGTAGCAATTGTCTAGATCAACAAATTGCATTACAGGTGGAAAATCCGGCTTCCATGAGCCGTCATAGTCTTTCATTTTTTCTCCTCAAAACGGAATTCTATCTTACCATTGACAAGTTCTAATTTCGCGTTAAAATACTTGCCGGTCTTGCCGGTGCATTTCTTTACTTTTGTCTGCTTGCCGGCAAGAAGGGCTTGCACATCCGAATGGTTAACGGAAGCATGGCAAATTTCCTTCCAGATTGTGAAGCGGCAAGGGTTCTCGGCTTTGTAATTACCACAATAATAGTTTTTATTACCTTCGTATACATCTCCGGCGCAGAGCGGGCATTTGCCTAGCGATTTCTTTTCGTACTGATACGCAGTCATGCCGGTATTTTTTACCGTGGCGCGTACGAAGTCTTTAATGCCTTCGATAAATGCGGCGGTGTCGTTATGGAGCTGTTCTTCCCAGCGGGTAGTTTCCGGAACGGAAATAAACGCGGTCAGCCCGTCATTTTTCAAAATATTTTCGATTAAAAATTTGCCGTTGTCAGAGATAAGGACGTTTTTACCTTTCAGGGAGACGTATTTGCGATCAACAAGTTTTTGAAGTATTGCGCCTCTTGTCGCCGGCGTCCCCAGTCCTGTGAGATGCTTGCCGTCATCGCCTCGTGGGTTTTCCATAAGCTGTAGCAGTGACGCAAAAGTGTAATGTTTTTTAGGTTCGGTTTGTTTTTCTTCTGTGTTGACAGATGAAACTGGATATACCCTGCTTTTTTCAAGACCTGAATAATCTTTTTCCGGTTCTTTTTCTTCATCATTGTCATCAACGCCTCCGGAGCCTGATTTCCATCCTGAATTAATAACTTCAATGCCTTTCCCTATAAATTTATGTCCAGAAATATCGACATTGATAGAAATGGAATTATAAACATAAGGCGGATTTAGGACGGTAAAAAACCGTTCAAGAACCAGAGAATAAATACTTGTTTCGCTTACGGAAAGAGCTTCCGAAAGCGGCGCGAGAGGGATAAGGGCGTGATGGTCTTGTAAATCCGCCGAATTAAAGACGCGTTTATTGTCATGTGAAATTAAAGAAGGGTCAGAATTTGCAATAGCATCGTTAAAACGGCCTGTTCCTGCAACTTTTGCATATTTAGTTTTTAGTTTTTCATAAATTCCTCTAACCAATTCGACATTATCACCTCCCATGACACGGGAAGGGGTGCGCGGATAAGAGAGACATTTATGTTTTTCGTATAAGGTCTGCGCTATTTCAAGAGTTTCTTCAGGGGAATAGCCGTATTGTTTGTGCGCCTCTTTTTGAAGGGCTGTGAGGTTGAACAACTGCGGCGGCGGCACTGTTTTTTTCTCTTTGCATATGCCGGTGATAATTCCGGCTTTCATGGAATTTTTAATTTTTTCCACTTTTTCAAGAAGGCAGGAATTTTTTGTAAACCGCGTTGGGAATTCCTGATTATCCGGATTAACGAGTTTTACCGAAAAGGGTTCTTCCGCGCCGGAATTTTTTTTCAAGACAGCCTTTATTTCAAAATAATTTTCCGGCGTGAAGTTCGCGATAGAATTTTCCCGTTCAAGTACCGCGGCAAGAACGGCGGTTTGGACGCGCCCGAAGTGCAGGAGTTTGTTAGTTTTAAGCGTAACAAGGCGCGTAAGGTTCATGCCGACGAGCCAGTCGGCGAATTGACGTGCGAATCCCTGTTCGCGGTAAGATTTATAATCCGCGAGCGGTTTGGCGTTTTCGATGCCTTTTCGGATCACTTCAGGGGTGAGGGCTTCCGAGACCCAAAAGCGGCGCGCATGAGCGTAGCCTGTAAATCCGACGTAATCAAGTATTTCAGCGCCTATGAGTTCGCCTTCGCGCTCCGCATCGGTGGCAAGCAGGAAGGGATCGTTTTTATGCCTTGCAAAATAGTTTTTAACGACAGCGAGCTGGGCTTTTGTTTTTTCGATAGCCTTATACTCAACCCGTTCTGGGATAATTGGAAGTCCTTCAAGTGACCACTTTTTCAGGGCAGGGTTGTAGTCTTCCGGGGAATAATCTTCCAGCAGGTGTCCTAGGGCGTTAACGATGCAATATTCTCCGTTTTCCCAATAATTATCCTTGCGCGTAACGCCGAGAGCATCCGCGAAAGCCTTTGCTACCGATGGTTTTTCTGTAAGAATAAGCATAAGAGCCTCCTAAAATAAATTGATTTGGTTATTGGCGGAAGAATTTTCCGCCAGTTTGGCCAGGGCGGGGTAATTAATTTTTCCGCGCTGTTCAAGGATATATACAAGGCGGGTATAAAACCCGTCGTCATGGGTGAAAGCGCCGGCGGAGTGCATATTTAGCCAGCCTGCGGCGCGTTTTAGCTTATCCACGCGGGAAGTGCGGACACGGAAAAGGAGATTAACTTTTTTTGAAAGGCCTGGAAGCGTAACGGCATCGCCGTTTTGAGCGTTGCGGATAACGCAGGCTTCGCGGTATGTGACGTAGGTGTAATACAAAAAGACAACCGTGCCGGGGGCGTAATAAAGCAAGGTATGTTTTTTTTGCCGGTCATAAGTTTTCCACGCGTGTTTACCGTCCGCGTAGAGGGAGTAGAAAGAATTGTAGTCAGGGATGGTAACTTCTAGATGGTGTTTCATAATTTGCCTTAATGCCGAATTCTTTTATGAGAGAGTCCTTCATGATTTTCGCTTTTTGAAAATCCTTACCGCAAGTTGAAAAAATAATGTCCTCCCTTCGCAAATACTCGTTACGTTTATCCGGCGGGAAGGAAAGAAGTTCACGGAAGAGGGCTATTTGCTGAGGAGTGGAATCTTTAGGCAGAGAGCAGAGGGGACATTTTTCGGTTTGTCTGTCATGGACAGTTCCGCAGACCGGACAGACAGTATCAGGCGGCGGCGGCGGTTCCGCCGGTTGTTTTAATATTTTATATTTCTCGGCCATATTTTCGGCAAAGAACAGAGTGAAGAACATTCCGTCGAAAGAGTCTGGGTTTCTGAGTTCGCATTGTTTGTAAAGCCAAGCGAGGTATCCGCTGTCGAGGTAATTAAGGGACATGAAGGCGGAGGCTCTTGAATAAAAATCGGCTCTGAGCAAAAGAGCGCGGTCGATGGCGAGGAGGGCTTTTTTAATATCTTCAGGAGAAAAAGCGGCGGCCGCTACTTTTTCCAGAGGGGGAGCCGGAATTAACTCGGGCTGTTCGGAAGCGGCGGTAGTAGTAGTATTTTTAATATTATTTTTAATATTATCTACGCAATTTTTTTCACCACCTTTGGAAGGAATTTTCACCACCTCCTGAAAATTTTTTCCATACGTGGTGAAATTATTTTCACTAGGTGGTGAAGAAATTTTCACCACCTCAGAACCGCCGGTTTTTTCGCCGGATTCGGTTTTTTTATGGTAAAAAACCGCTTCAGTAAGCCTTATAAAACGGCTTTCAATCTCTTTTTTGCCCGGCACATAGGAAAAACTGACGGAAATATACCCGCATTTTTTGAGGGTATTAATCCAGTTGATGACGGTTCTTTCGCTTGCCTGATAGAGGTCTGCGAAGTAGGCGTTTCCCGCCCAACAACAGCCTTTCTTATTAGACAGCGACGATATTTCCCCGTAAAGAAGTTTGGCTCCGGCGGGGACGTTTTTGTCGTATCTGACGGTCGCCGGAATAACCGCGTAATAAGCCGGCTGAGGTTTGTTTTCTTTTTCCATAAATTAAATTTTTCCTCCTTTATATAAGCGTTACACGTAACAGGATTTAAACGCTTCTATAATATGGTAAAAAAAAGACCGTCTCCGGCGGAGGATGCCGGAAACGGTCTTGAAATAGCGTGTGGAAGTTAGAAAAAAGTTAAATTGTTTTTCTAATAAATTTTATAAATTGTAATGGAGCCAGCTTCTCCTTGAGACGCGCCTCCTCCTCTAACGGAGTTCCGGTTATTACCACCGTCTTGCCCTTTGTTGCTATTTTTAACTGTCCCAGTATGAAACTGGAGAGAACTTTCCACTGTGAAATTTGTTTTTCCATAAGTGCCCGGCTGATTAGTTTTTGTAGAAACGGTTCCATAAAGATACGTTGAATCCATAGTCGGCGCGTTTGCTCCTTTCCCGCCTACATTGGAAGTATTTTTCCAAGACGAAGGATCAGGTGACTGGTAGTATATTTGGGCAACGCTTCCTCCTGAAGAACCAGATGAGGAGTTATAACCTGATCTTATCCCAACAATTTTAGTTGATTGTTGTATGTTATCTTTATTGTCAACCGTTAACGATACATAGTTCGTAGTAAAACCGAACTTTGTTGTTTTCCATAAATTCGGGATAGAACTTGGAAGGGTACATTCATAATAATTAATTGCCCCAGCTCCACCTGAAAGAGTTGTGGTTGAAGGCAGTAAAGACAAAATTCCTGAACTGGTTGATGCTCCTGCGTTTTTACCGCCCCCTTGTCCGCCTCCGGCTGTAGGGGAATTGTATCGACCAGTACTTGTACCAGAAGCGACATACCTGGTATCAATAGTTTGGGAGAAAAAGCCAGAAGCTCCTCCTGCGGAGCCAGGGCCAATTGTTCCGCCGGAACCTCCGCCGCCGCCAGGGGTAAAGCGAGAGGCGCCGCCGCATCCCCCACCTCCGCCGGCGACGAGAAGGTATTTTTCTTCAGGGCAAAAAAGGAACGTGCCTGACCCGCCACCAGACCCGCTTAATCCCGGATATGTTGATCCGTTAAGGTCTAATATCACAAGCGGGATTAAGCTCTGTATATATTGACCGCCTAAAGTAACGGGAACCGTTGGAGTAGTAGTATTTGTACTGGTTCCCGTAGGTGGTGTTTGTGAAGGGGATTTCCAGTCTGAGTAATCATAAGTCGTTCTTGTAACAATTATGGCGAACTCGCCTGACGTCGATGCGTAATTTCCTTTTTGACCTCCGGACCCAGTGAAGATATAAAAAGAAGTTGGCGAATTAAGCGTGATAATTTCTCTTATAAGACCGCCTGAGCCGCCCCCGTAGTTTGGTTCTTCGGAAGCATCTTTGCCGCCTCCCGCGCCCTTAAGTTCCACGGCGTAAAGTCCAGGATTGAGCTGAATAAGCTGAACATCAGGGTTATTCGCCCCATTAAGGGAGTTAGGTGCAGGTTTTGATTTAACAAGTTGGGAAAAATCATTGCTATTTGTCAGGACATTTTTTCCCATTTGCGGAAAATCATCTTCAACATACGTTTTAAACAAAAACTGCTCTGAGCTGTTTAAATAGATCATTTTCCATAAGGCGCGCTTTGTGCCTTTATACCACCCATTTTTTTTGTCGTTATAAGTTGGTTCATTAGTAGAGAACTCGTAAACGACTTCCATGTCGGCCATATATGCGTAGAGGTATATAAAACAGGAAGTATTAGGCGCTATGGAATCAACGAGATAATTATTTTTAACGGTAATTTTATTTCCATTAACGTCAAAAACGGAGCCCGCTTTAATTTCCGGTCTGGAAAAATCGCTGGGATTGGTCAACGAGGCCTCAAAGAGCCCATAGAAAGAACGAATACCGAATTCCGCTGAACCGTTGGTAAAGGGGAGTATAAGGTTGTCGCTTTTGGTATAAATAAACTGTGTGTCGATATCAACATTAACAGTGAAAGAAACAGAGAACCTGCCCGAATCTTGGAAGTAGCCGCCATTTAAAGAAGACAACGGGATTAAAAAAGTCAAATAGTCCTTTTCTTTAAGGACAATAATTTTATTGTAATTATCACAGGAAGCGACAGACGAGACAAGGTTATAAACGTTGACATCAGAAATGTGGAATTTAGTGGCATTTAACGGCAATTCTTTAATTGTGAGGTAGGGGACAGGTTTGTCAGGGATATTGAGTATGTCTATGTACCCATTACCATTGATAAAGGTAACTTTAACCTGGTCATCCAGAACAACGGTATAGCGTGTTTCCGCGTCGACATTGATATCAAAGACGACAATAAAGACTCCTGTTTCTGAAAATATTTGACTGACAGAATTATATAACAGTGGAATTTTTGCCGTAGCTTTATTATCGCTGAGAGAGATGACGACTTCTGAATAGTCCTTACAAGATGCGATAGCGCCGGTCTGGTTATGGACCGCGACTTTGGCGAAGTTATGTATGGAAACGGAAGAAGGAAGGTTAAAGACAGTCAGATACCGAGGTTCGCTAACGGCTATTGAAGCGAAAGGCAGACGTGTAACGTCGGCTGTGCCTCGGCCGTCAGTGTAAGAAACAAGAAATTTATCTGTGACACTGACGATATATTTGGTGACTGCGTCGACATGGATGGTGAACGCGGTGTAAAAGAAACCAGTTTCCCAAAATTCTGTTTCGTCGTTGTAAACGAGAGGCAGGTAAACTGTGCAGGTATCTGTTTCTTTAAAAATAAAGACGGTGTTATCGTTATTAAGTTTACCGACGGCGGTAGCGGAATTGGCGACGGAGACAGAAAAGACGTTAGGCGTTTGAGTATTGAGAGGCATATTAATGAGTTTCAGGAAGTGGCCTGTCTTTTCCAGTTCATCGCGTTCTTTTTCGGAAATTTGCCTTCCGTTTGAATCCTGACCTGGGATAACGTCATCAACCCTGACCATGTCGCAAGCGGCGACAAAGATCAGGATTCCGATACAGAGAAGAATTTTCTGCATTTTTCTTTTCATAGAAGTCCTCCTAATTTATTTTTATTGAAAGCAAAAATATAATGCTTTCAAATTTGAAACCTGTTTCCACTACAAGACCGAGCCATTGTCCGAAGAATCGTCTTACCCCAATGCGAAAGTCATAGAAGTGTTTATCGACAGGGGTGTCGTTGTATTCAAGCAAAAGATCATTGCGAAGGAAGCCGAAGTCGAAAGAGTAGACGATGAAAAGGTCTGTAACGTCATCGAGGAGGTCGAAGTGGTAAGCGCCTCTGATGCCGAAACTATTTAAGTTTGGGTTAGGTGTTTTTAAGAAAATACCGATAGAAAAAGGCAATGGTAGCGGCGGCATATATTCGAGCCGTATATCCACGGGAAGGATAGGAAAGTCCAGACCGTCGAAGACAAGGGGAGCGAGTCCTATGTCGCAAAACAGAGAGTTTTTGCCGGCAATTTCCGAATGACGCCAAATGTTCATAACTTCCAGCGCGTGCAGGCGGGCTGAAGCAAACGAGAGAAAGAATGATAAAATAAAAATTTTATAAAAAAAATTCATTCTGAAACAAAAACCTGTGCGACGTCCCTGATGCCGTCGTTTGCGAGGGTTTGAATGAGCGCGTTTCCTTGACGAAGGGCGGTAATTTCCATTCCGAAGCCTGTTTTTGAGATGGAAACTATGTTCGGGTCATAAAGAGGGTTAAAGATCAAATTGGCTTGTTTTTTGTCTGATATGACGGAAAACTGCAAAAAGGCTTTTTCGCGCGGTTTAAGGTTAATGGTGATCAATTCGACGGAGGCGGATTGAGATTTTGGGACGCCGACGATGGCGGCGGCGGCTAAATAATCACCCTGATTAAAGAAAGAGAGCGAGGAAGTTTTAGAAGAACCAGCGATAATAAAAAGCAGGCTGACGATAAAGTTGAGAGCCAACGAGAGTCCAAAAACCAAGGATTTGATTTTAATTTGCATAAATTTACTCCAATAAATATTTTTGAGCCGCAGGATACCCCGCGACGGGAGGCAGGTATAAAGTTTTGTTTAACATGATGTTGATGACGGTCCCGTTATCGACCGTAAGAGTGGGTTGAATGTTGGTTGCGCGCCCCGCGAGCTTGCCGCCAAGTTCGTTTACAAAGTTGGCGTTGGAGTCGGCGAGATTTGCGGCAGACTCTTCAGAAGTGTGTTTAGAAGCTTCTTCCGTCATTTTGGCATTCGCGTAAGAAAACAGTGTGATGATGCCTGCGGCTTTTAAATATTCAAACCAATTTTCATGAAATTTTGCTGGCTGGCCGCTCATGCCTGAACGGTCAACGCCGCCTGCGCCGCCAAGGTCTATTTGGAATCCGTCCGGTCGTATCATGGTATCCCAGACAATCTGGATTCTGTGTTGCGCGTAAGAGACGGAACTGTTGTAACGCGCGAGTAAAGTCGTCCCCTGAGGAATAAGCAATTTGCGGCCTGTTTGGGAGTCGTATATATTTTGCGTAACGCGCGCCAGGACGTTTCCCGGCAGGTCCGTATTGATGGCTGTTTCGAGGATACCCGGTATGACAGTACCGGTCCAGATAGAGTTATTGCCGAGGAACTGGCCTGTAACCGCGCCTCCGCCTGAGGCCGGGTCAAAAAAAGCCTGTTTATTTGCCTGATCATTTTGAGCCGCGTAATCGTTAGTTGTCTGACCGTAGGACGGCGCTGAAGTGTTACGCGCGGGAGATTGAGAGAAATCACCTCCAGCAGGTCTTTGACCTGCCGTAGCCCCCTGTGAAGCGCCCTGAGCAAAGAGACTACCCTGTATTGGCGGAACGAGTGAAGATTTGTAGTAAGTAGGCGTTTGTTGTTGACCGCTGACGCCGCCTCCGGAAGGATGCGGCGGTTGAGACGTCTGAGTGGCGGCCGGCATCTGGTAAGTGTTTCCCTGAGTCTTGTTAAAAGAGACCGGCGGCAGTAACGGTTCGGATTCTTTTTCCGTTTTGACGGTATCCTGGGCTGTCTGTGATGATTGTTCTGGGGGAGTTTCCTGTTGCATGCGGTAAACGGCGCGGTCACGAAGCCCTGTTAAAAATTCCTTGGAAGAATTGGATGAAGCGAATTCGTCATCAACGGCGGAAGTTTTTTTCTTGGCCGGTTTGGCGGCGTTGTAGATAAGTCCGCCGCAGACAACGAAGGCGATAGAACAAGTTATAACGATCAAAGTTTTTTTTCTGTTGATGGTTTTTGGTTTTCGCGGGCTTGAACCGAAGCCGGTCGCCTGTTCCGGAGTAATTTCAAACTGTTCCTCATCCGGGGTTTCTTCCGCTTGTTTTTCTTCCAAATTAACGGCGTCATCTTCCATTTTTGCCTCTTTTTTTAACAACGGTAACTTCCGTACGCGCGATTTTAACCGTAATTTCTTCGATTAACTTGTCTATAATAATGAGATTTCCTGTTACGCGATAATTAATAATGTCTTTTCTATTTTCAAATACGGCGGGAAGTTCCCTTTGCAAAACTAGATCCGGGAACTGAATGAAAGTTTTGGATCCGTCATCGAAAACGAGGGTAGGAAGCCAGACAGGTTTGTTAAAAAAGCCGTATTTGACGCGGTAGTTAAAGGAAAGGAACCGCGGGTCTATGCCTGAATAAGAGACGTCTTGCGGATTATCTATTAATTCGCCTGCGTTCTGTTTTTTGGGCGGGGAGATATAATTGTTGGGCATACCGTGGTTATAGCGCCATCTGACAAGCGGCATATGGACATCGGTGTAACTGCGCAAGATAATGCGATAGACTCTGCGGTCGGTGTTGATGATGAGCGATGCGGAAAGCCCTGAACTTTCCGGTTTGACGTAGACGTGCTGAATGGGCGTACCGTTATCGTAACTGACGCCGGCCCCAAGAAACCAGCGTTCGCTGTCCGAGACATAAGGAATTTCCGTGACGCGTTCATTGGGTTCCATGACGAGGTCGCAGACGCGCAGGGGCTGAGCAAAGACTTCGTAGACTTCATCTGGGTTGTAGACGTAGACGATAGCGGCGTGGGAATAATCGTGCGGTTTTATAATACCTTTGTTGTTAGAGTCCTGCACCGCCTGTTTTCCCGCGGCGGGTTTTTTAGGTTGCGGCTCTTCCGGCGGGACGAATACAGGGCGGTCGATAAAGACTATTTCCGGGTCTGGAAAAACCAAGATGGGTTCAGAATTCGTAGTTTGATCTGATTTATTCAGACCGCCTGCTACAGAATCGTTTAAGTTGTTATCAACATCGAAAGACGCGCAGGATACGGCGAAAAGGCAAAAGAGAATAAATAAAGATTTCATTTTAATTCCGTCATTTCAAAATTTTCAATATAGATACCCAACGGGTTTCTTTTGATAGTGGCGTCGGTAGGCAGTACGAGGTGTATAGTGACGACAGCCCGCATTTTAAAATTTTTTGTGCTTCCCTGATTTTCGATAACCGTTTCCATCCAGTTGATCTGGTAAGATCGTCCCGTAACGTGTAAGACACTTTCTATGTCTACTGAGCGGCGTTGTTTGCCCACGAGATCGAAGGGGGAAGACGCTAGTAGCATATTTCTCATAATAGGGGCATAGGCTGATGTAACCATCTGAAAACAATCGTCAATATTTGAATAAAGGACTTGATAGTCCGTGGAGATAGACCGCAGGTTATGAATAAAGGACCGTATTTGGTAATGTATGGCGGCTTCCGGGACGTTAAAGGAGCCGTTTTGTCTGACTTCGCCGAGGTACTGTGATTCGCCTGAAGGCATGACGTTGACGAGGACCGGAATCGTCTGTTGTCTTGAAATGGCGACGAAGAAAAGGATTAAAGAGACGGCAAAGAGGGCGATATGGACATAAGAGGACTTACGCCAAACATCGGCTTCTTTAGTTTTATCGAGGAGAATTTCCGCATAGGCCTTGTCGCTTCCGTCGAGGAAGGGGTTTGGGGCGTCAACGGGTTTATAAACTGGGTTCTTATGTATTGACATAATACGTTACGCGAAAGTTAAGCGTTGCTTCTTTTTTTATTCATGTGTTCCAAGCCTATTTGCGCGCCTCTGGTCTCTCTTGCTTGTTTAACCTCGCCCATAGTCATGCCTCCGGATTGGTTTCCGTAGATACTGCGCGCAAGAGAGGCAGAGGCATTTTTGCCGAGGCTGGACATAAAGGCTCCCGCCTGATTCCATCTGGAACCCCCGTTTTCGCCCGCGGCTTTGGCGGCGGCGCCTGCTTCTGCGAAGGTGGCGGAAGTTTTTGCGACGCCTCCGACGATTGATCCTGCGGTGTCTTTGGCGGCGCTTGCCTTACTTTTAACAAACCCCGCAGTGGCGGCGACCCCCGCGGCGACGCCTGCGACCGCGCCTATGGCTCCAGCGCCTGTAAGCGAAGGAGCGCCCGTAAGTATGGACTGTGCGACCCCCGGAGCCGATTTACAAATAACGAAAAACAGAAGACAGAAAAAAGAGATGAAGACAATTTGGTCTAGTTCGCCTGTAAAGCCCTGTGCAACGCCGTCCGTATTTTTAGCGGCAATGATGTAGAAGAGGGTGATGAAGCCGTAGATCAGGAGAAAGACGGCGATGTTACAAAACAGAAGCTTCATAAAGAAGCCGATAATAGCCTTGATAAAACCTTCCGCCGCAAATTTGGAGGCTTCCCAAAGAGAAAGAGGGAAGACGATGATTCCGACTGAGGCGACAAGCATAAATTCCAGGAAGCAGATGATATATTCAATAAGGGCGAAAGCTCCTGTAATGATGAGTGTAAAGGCGCATATAAGACCTTTGAGAACACGGCTGAAATCAGGAAGATGAAGCCCCTTTTCTTTGTTATCGGCGAAGTTCATACATTCGCCTGCAATGAAAAAGATAATTTTCATGACGGCGGCAGGCGCGGCGACGGTATAAGTCATTTTTGTTTTTTGGTGGAGACGATTTTTCGTTAGGTCGGAGAACAGGTTAAGGTTATCGTTACCTTTTATTTGAGTGGTATAAGTATTTGTGAAAGTTTTATAAGGAACGTTTGTAGTATTATTATTCATATAGAGGGTGCCGTCAGCCGGACCAGCCGGTACGATAATGTCATAAGATTGTGTAACTTCTTCAGTAACGGCTTGAAAGTGTTTTTCAACGGAATTAAAGATACTGCCTTTGGCGAGGACGAAGGCGTAATTAGTGATCCAGCCTATGATTCTGGGGTAGGCTATCATGATGATAAAAAAGAAGAGGGTAGCCTTAAGGATTTTGATAACATTATCTTTAAGGCCTGTGCCTGTGAGGGCATAGTTGAGACCAGTTGATAGTAAGGCGATAAGAAGCACGACTTTTGCGATGGAGTAAGCTTGCTCATGAAAGAAAGGCATGAGGTCGAGTATCTTGTCGATAACGAAGAAGAAAGAGTTATTGATAGCGTTTCCAAATTGTTCCCACTGCATAAAAACTCCTTAAAAATAAAATTACTTTCCCTTAAGGGAAAGGCTCTGCGCGTTAAAGAAGTCCCTCCCGTGGTATAATAGGTTTGACTAAAAACAATATTAAGTCCAACAGGAGGGACAAGATGACAAAAGAACAGGAAGCGGAATGGCTTTACGCCAAAGGGCTTGAGCTCGCAATTTTGTTAAAAGGCTCTGTTAAAAAAAACTTAACCGAAGACGCCGTTATTAAGTTTATTGAGAAAGAGTACGACGCCCTTGCCGGAAGAATTGCCGGTAAGATTGTTACCAGTGCAAAAACAATGATAGAAAAGAACTTGATTTAAGACACATGGTTTTGGACCGTTTCTTTAAAAGCCTGTAAAAACGTTTCCGGTTTTTTCATGATTTTTCGCAGAGGAATGGAAACGTCCAGACTAAACAAAAACGTATTGTTTTCAAAAGAGATCTGTCGGGAAAGAAACGGGCTTATTAACTTTGCGTCTCCCCCTTTTTCTTTTATGAAGGATATTGTTTCATCAATAAGCTGAAGAAGGATTTCCGCTTCTTTAATATGCTTTGCTTCATCTAAATTAAAAAACATGTTTACCCCTTATTGCCCTTTATCTTTGGAATGCGGTTTCGGCATTATCCCAGTTGGAAGGTCTTGGCGTAGGTTTAATGGGGCTATTAAGGGCTTTGTCAATACCTTTCATTTCCATATCTTTAGCCTGCATGGCTGAGATGTCAGATAACTTTTCGTCAGTCTGAATGGCGACGTCCAGGATATTTTCCAGGACTTCTTTTTGGCCCATTTTTTTGTTATCTTCCGTTTGCGCCATATCTTTAGCCAATGCATCTTTTTTCTTTTTGTTGGCGACGGAGTCTTTTTGGTTTTTATCTTCCTGAATCAGCGACATGGCGCGCATTTCTCTGGCGATTTCCAGACCTTTTTGCCTGTAGGGCTGAACGAACGCGTAGTTTTCAGGGGAAAGCCCTAGAGCGAGCCACATTTCCCTGCGCTGTTCTTCGGTAAATTCTTTTTCCCAATATTTGATGTAGGTGTCATCAAGGCCATTTGCGATACCTTCGAGGTTGTAGAGGGAATAATTTTTTTTGCCGATAGAAACGTTCATACCCTTAACTTTTTCGATAGCCATTCTTTCGTAATAGAGCTGGCGGTTATAAAAGTTCACAAAATCGTCCCAAGAGTCGATGTTTTTGATACTTTCGAGGTTTTGCCTTGCCATTTCGATTTGCTTTTCCGCGTTTTGAATCATTGTGACAAATTGCTTGATTTGGTCTACTTGGTTTTCTACCTGTTGAGCAAAATAAACAATAGTCTCGCCATGAGTCAATCTCATAAGAGTGGTCAGAGCTGCGTCTGCTACAGCCATTTGACCATGTACATTTAAACACGGCAAAAAAAGAGAAACCACAATAACCAATAAAAATCTTTTCATAAAATCCTCCTAATAAAAATATATTGTTCTATCCTATGCATAAAAAAACCGTCCCGAAGGACGGCTTTTAACGGATAATCTTTTTCTTTAATCACAATTGCATTTATAATCTGGGTTCAGGGTCTTTAAATCACTCAAATGTTGCTCTGTTATACAGGCATTTTTACATTGACCTATAGAATTAGAATTCCAATGGCAAGAACCAGGCTTTTTTGCATTACTACCATTACCGCCGCCTGGACATCCAAGTGAGCAATTAAATACCATGAAACCGAGAAACATGACCAACAGAGCCAAGAGAATTAGTTTTGTCTTTTTCATAAAATTCCTCCTAATAGGGATTATAGCATATTATGTAAAAAAAACAATATAATTATCATTAGTGTCCAAAATAAATAAATTCCCTGTTTTTTGGGGTTTCTTTCCCGAAAAAATAGTATTTAGCCTTATAAATTTGAAAAAGCATGTCATATTTGCCATGTCGTTGTGTAAAAAAAAATGACACATTCTCATTGAAAATATGAAGCAAAATGGCAAAAAACCATCTAAAATTCAACTCAAAAGTTTATTTTGGACACTAATGTATAATTATATATTTTTTCTTTTTGTATTGCATTTAATACATGATAAATCCTCATTTCTATCATAAGGTTTTCTTGGATTTTTCCTTTCATATTTTTCGCCACATTCATGACAATAATTCCAAATATCAAATTCCCTTTTTTCTTCAACTGTTAAATTAAAACAATTTTCACAGTACTTATGTGTTCTTTTGTATTTTCTCGGTTCACCACAATTAACACAATAACTAATATATTTTTCAAAAAATAAATTTTTTTCTAATAATTTGTAAAGATTATTATCACTTTTTTTTGTTAATTCATCAATTTTTCCATTATTAAATATATTTTCAATAATATATGTTTTCACATATTCATCTATAATTTCTTTGTTTTTTAATAAAACACCAATTTCATAATTTTTTTCTTGTGAAGTATCATAAAGATTCATAGAAGTAATAAGTGCTTTATTCTCATTTAAATATATTTTTGCATGCAAATTTTCTATAAAAATAATGTCAAATTTGTAATCATTATAAAAATTATTAATTTCTTCTTTCCCGTTCTTGTGAGCACGAAAAAAGAAAATAATTCTTTTCTTTCTTTTTGCCGCCGTTTTAAGACAATCTTGAAGATGATGCCATAATTTTAAATAAGGAGTTACAATAAGACAGTATTCCTTTGACTTTTCAATAATATCTATAATTTCAGCTGTTTAATGTTATAGCATGAGAGTTTATTTATTCCCATAATGCGTACGGCAATGAGATATAATAATTTTGTTATTTTCTATTCGGTACACCAGTCTATTTGTCTCATCTATACGGCGAGACCACCACTTTGATAAGTCTTCCCCCAGTGCTTCTGGTTTACCAATACCGTCATAACCATTACGATCAATATCTTTTAAAAGTTGATTTATACGTTTTAAGGTTTTTCTATCTTGTGATTGCCAATATAAGTAATCTTCCCATGCTTTATCTGTCCATATTTTTTCCATAGTTTAAACTTCTATAAGTTCATGGGCAGTTAATTTGCCTTCATCGGCTTCTTTTATGGATTGGCGTAAAACTTTCATATTTTCTATATTGTAAAAAGGGTCTGTTCTGGTTGTGATTTCAAAAGGGATACCGCCTTGCCTGATCGTTTGACGGACAAACATTGTAAAAGCAGTTGTCATGTTTAACCCCAATTCTTCAAAAATACTGTCAGCGCGGCTTTTTAATTCGTCATCTATGCGAATATTGACTTGTGCCATATATTAACCTCTTCATTTACCTGTATATTATATACTATACACTGTAAAGAAAAGAATGGCAACCTTTTTCTTTACTAATTATTAGATTTCATATTGCTTTTTTACATAATCAAGGGCTTTTTTCATTGATTCCTGCAAAATTGTTTATAAAAAATAGAGGCGAATTAAGTATAATAGATTTTTTGTCCTTATCGGACTTTCGAGAATTTTCTTGCATAAATTTTTCTCTGTGAGAATTATCTCATAAAAACGCTTGCGGGTCAAGAACGGGTAAGTTACATTCTTCTGCAAAAAAGAAAGCCCGTTTAATAGACTTATTCTGCCGGTTCTTTTGGAACGATTTGTAAGTTAAGCGTTCCGCAAAAAGCATGAGGGTTATCAAGGACTTCCTCTATTTTAAGCACCCTGTAATTGTTTCTTTCAAGAATATCCACCGCTTTCTTAAGAGGGGTTATATTTACTGCCGATTTGTTTTTATTATAAATTTTCTTTATTGAAACCTTATTATCTCTTAAATTCTGTAAATCTTTTTCGGAAGCGTTTTTTAAGACGGCTTTTGCCTGATACATAGTGGATGCACTTATTCCCAGCCGTTTTGCCGAAATTTCCGCGGCACGTCCGGAGCCGTTTTTTGCTTTCTTACTTGGAATCATTTTTGCGGCGGCAAGTATTTCAGCGCCGTTCAAATAACAATTTTTAGGAACGCCGTTTTTTTTCGGCATATTAACTCCTTATTCAGATTAAAGTTTCTATATCTAAAAGGTAATAAACAGTTGTTGATAAAATGTCCTTTATTAGGACCATGTCTATCTTTTTTTTGTTTTCTATATCTTCTATTATTTTTTTTGATGTATTTATTAGTTCTTCCATTTCATCTAACGATATTTTGTTATTTTTTAATTTTTTCATATTAGTTCCTGTTTGGGCGCAAAGATAGATTGTTCAAGGGCTTTGTAAGTTTCGGGGTTGGCGAATCTTTGCGCCATGTCTTTTTCCCGCCTACATTCTTTTTCGTATATTGTTATGCAACTTTTTCTTTAATTTTTATCTGTTCGTATAAATAATCAGGAGCAAAATCAACTTCATTATCCCAACATAGAGTATGTAAATCTACTTTCACTGTTTTGAATAAATCTTTATTTAATAATTCTCTAATAACAGCCCTATGATCTTCCTCTAATATTTTTTTAAAGTCTATAGTGCCTTTTTCTCCATTATTAAATTCAACATATATTTCATAATCGTTTTTTAATTCCGCATTAATAACTCTTACCATACTATTCTCCTTAAACCAACGGTTGAATTTTATTGTATTTCTCACCCGCCTGTAATAAATTCCAGTCGTTAATTAATTCTTCTTTATGCAATTTAGCCCATTCCGTTACAAGTCCTAAAACACGAGGGGGTAATTCCCCATCCAAAACCGATAAGTTTTTTATTTCTATTTCAGCATCATATTCATTATAAAGAACATGAAAATGAGGCGGATTATGATCATTAAAATACATTGCTATAGTTATACCCAGAAAACGGCTTAATTCAGGCATATTTATATTATAAATTTCCCTCTGATGACGGTCAAGAGGAATTTGCTTACACGCCCCATCCGCGCGTTTGTGTTTGTTCAAGCTGTTGTTCATGTTTCGGCGCAAAGACGGATTGTTCAAGGGCTTTGTAAGTTTCAGGATTGGCGAATTTCTGCGCCATGTCTTTTGTAACGTTCATTTCAGAGAGCAGTTTTTTGCTCAGGAAGGTAATTGTGGCGTCGGTCATAATTTTTTTGTTTTCATCGTTGTTGAAGGCGAGGACGCTTTCGCATACACCCTGAATGTAGCCTGTTTTTTGCGCGGTTTCAAGCTGGCGGTCGGAAATGAGTTTCAAATTAGGATTATTATTGAGATATAAGGCAATGTCGCTGATTTCAATAGAGATATTTTTATCAGTTTCCATTTTATTAAAATGTTCAGCGGTTTCCCAAATTAGCTTTCTTGCATCAAAAATACTTCCAGAAGTTAGTTCATATTTACTGTATAACAAATCATCTTGTGGTTTGGATTCATCAGGATTACCGAAGTACCGCTCTAGACCAATAAAAATTTTACCATTGTGTTCTTCAATAGAAAAATTGACAGCCATTTCATTGAAACCAGCTGCAAGAGACATACTATGAATTTCTTTCTCCGACATAAAAACTCCTTCAATATAAAATTACTTTCCCACAAGAGAAAGGTTTACACAAAACAAAGAAGTCCCTCCCGTGGTATAATAGGTTCGACAAAAAACAATATTAAGTCCAACAGGAGGGACAAGAAAATGACAGAACAAGACACGTTAAGCAAGGGCAATTTACAAAAGGTAGCGGCGGACAAGTTACTGCCGTTTATTGCGGTTTGTCCGCATGTTTTAAAACTTGAAATAGAAGCAGAACAGTTTGTAGAAGATCTGAATAATGCGGCAAAAAATTTCAATGAATGTACTACAAGGATCCAAGAGACGATAAGCGAATTATTACCTTTCATTGCAGTATATCCAAAATTTTTTAAACCGGGAATAGGACTGAAAAAGTTTGTAGAAGAATTGGGCAAAGCCGCTTCAAAATTTGATTTATATTTCCATAAACATGAACCTATAAAAATCTAATTTTTTTATAGTGTCGGTACTGGAATTATAGTCTATCTAGTTCCAGTCTAATTTTTTCAAACGCTGGAAAACTACTATCAAAGAGAAACTCTAATTTTAATATCCCATAACCATTGGAATATAAAGCTTTTATAAGTTCTATCATTTTTTCTTCAGAAAGAGGTTCTGGGCTTCGAGGAGTAAAAGAAAGTAAAAGCTCAGTATCTCCATAATACTTACATTGACTTACAAAACTAGAATCTATTTTTATAATATTATATCCAGCGGAAGCCAACGCGTCATATAGTTTAATCATTTTTTCTTTTGACATAAAAAACTCCTAAAATAAAAAATTACTTTCCAACAAGAGAAAGGCGGTGCGCATTAAAGAAGTCCCCCCTGTGGTATAATAGGTTTACCACAAACCAATAATCCGAAAGGATAGCCCACAGGAGGGACAAGAATCTTTTATTTGAGCAAACGAAGTTCAATTTTAATTTCACAAAAAACGGTTTACGGAAAATTTTATATTCTGATATTCTTTATCTTTTAACATATTTAACTCCTTTATAGTCCCTCTTTCAAAAATATATCCAGCATTATCCCACGGCCTGCTGGGGTTCTTCCTGTTCGCGTCCGCGTTCTTTAAGAAAGCGTTTATAGGCGGTTTTAACGGGAATAACGCCGCGGCGAAGCTCATCGATTATTTCCGGGGGACCGTATTTAAGCACCGTGCGCGCCTGATAGACGGTAGAGAGTGATACGCCAAAGTTTTCAGCGACGGTAGCGGCGGCTCTTCCCTGACCGTCGTTTCTTTTGCGTTCCGGCAGTTTGGAAACGGCGTCAAGGAAGTCTGAATTTCCGTTTGCGGCGGAGGTTGTGTCAACCCGCGTCGTCTCCCGCGGCATCACAGTTTGATCTTCGAGCTGTGCCGGCGCAGGGGAATCTTTAATCTGCGATTGTCGCGGAACCGGCGGCGGATCGACGGGGGCATATTCGCCGAGATAGCGTTTATAATTGACGCCTTTTGCGGCAAGAATTTCAGCGCATAACGGCGTGCCGGGTTCGTATGAGGAAACAAGTTCATCGAGAAGCGCATGGTTTGGGGCGCCGATAAGGGCTAAAGTGAGCTGACCTAGGTCGAGCTGAAAGAGTCTGCGCCCCATGGGGCTGGTGTAAAAATAATCGCGTTTCATGGTGGCGGAAGCGATAAGTTCAATTTCAGCGTCTGTAAGACCGAATTCCTGATAATAATTTTTCATTCCCGGCGTAAGGGCGTTATTGTCGGCAAGGTAAATTTTGGTAAGGCACTGTTGAAGAATGGTAGTTTTCAGTGAAGAGTTTGCGACGTCCGCGACGTCCTGCGTGGCAAAAACGACATAAACGTTTTTCTTGCGCAAAACTTTAAGCCATTCGACGATTTTATCGGCGAAGGTTTTATTTTTAAGAAAGAGCCATGCTTCGTCAAGGACAAGAAGGGTAAAGCGTCCGTCAAACTTTTTTTCGATATAATTAAAAAGGTAGACGAGGGCAGGGACGACGCAGTTTTCGCCACGGTTCATAAGGGCTTCCATTTCTATGGCGAGAAAGCGCGTATCGAGGGAAAGCCCTGAAGCTTCAGCGTCGAAGATTTTGCCGAATTTGCCGCCTACGGCGTAATCACCTAACATATCTTTAAGGACAGGTCTGTTTGTAACCGGGTCCTGATAATTTGCGTATTGAAGGAAAGTGGTAACTGTTCTTCTGTTATGTGGAATTTCGCGCATATTTTCAAGGCTGTCTTTTATAGCCGCGCGCATTTGAGGCGTAACATCCTCTTTATTCACGGTGATACAGGCTTCTATGAAATCCATCGCGTCCGTCATGTCCCTGTCTGTTTCAAGATCGTGCAGGGGCTGGAAATTAACGCCGGCTATGTTTTCCGAAGCCGGTTCATAGAAGCGCCCGCCCGCGGCAAGACAACTTTGTCTGCAACTTCTGCCTTTGTCAAAAACTATTACGAGGGAACCGGGGTATTTAAAAACCTGCATTTCCAAAATGTTCAGGAAGGTGGATTTACCGCCGCCCGTCGGCCCCCAGACGGCCGAGTGGCCGACGTCGCCGATGTTTAAGTTAAGGAAGAAAGGCGTTCCCTCAATTGTAGAACAGATTATATGAGGGGTATCGACGCCGGTAACGGCAAGCGCGTGTTCGTTACTGCGAAAACCCGCCCAAACCGACGAAAGAGGGACAATGTGAGACATACTGTTAGTCATAACCGGAAGCGCGCGGTAATTGGCGTATATTTGACCGGCCATCATGGACTGAAAGGCTTCAAGGGCGTTAACGGTTTCATCTTTGCAGGTAAAGCCCTTGCTGTTGATGATAGTTTTTATAAGGTCGGCTTTTTTTTCCGCTCTGGTAAGGTCTTTATCCCAAACCATGACGCAGGTGGTAAGAAAGCCGAGGGCGGCCTGGTCGGTTTCAATTTCAACAAACGCTTCAATAGAGTCTCTTTCCTTTACACCCGCGCCGTGGTTTATTGCCTGTGTAGGTTCCCCGGAAGTCTGTTCCGCAAAAGTCTGAAAAAAAGTTTTTCTGTTTCCGCGGTGCGCTTTTTCTTTTTTCCGCGCTTCTTTAACGCCCTCTTCCTTATCAAGGCAGATGTAACGCGTAACCCAGCGGTACTCAATGCGTGCGCGGTTAAGGCTGTCAAGGAGAGCGGGATAAGTTTCGTCGGGAAAATCGTTAATGCCTACGATGGGAATGTAATAATCGCCCAGCTTTATGGTGAGGTTATTTTCAAGTACGCTGTCGGGCAGAATTCTATCAAGCATAATCTGGGTATGCGGGAAGCGAATCGGGTGGCGTTTAACAGAAATGTTTGAATGTAAAAATGCGATGGTCTGTTCATTGTCCAGCGGTTCAAGAATGAGGTCGTTTGCAAGAAGGCTTGCGACTGAGTTAGATTCATTTACAAAGAATTCTACGTTTTGTTTAACGCTCATTCCTTCGTCTCCGGAACCGCCGCTTTTGATGAACATGGCGGTTAATTTTTTGACATTTTCTGACGGCGGCCGCCAGATAAAGGTAAGGTAATAACTTGAATCAAAATGTCTGCCTGCGGCGGAAAAAGCCTCTTTGCGCTCCCTGTCTATTAAATAAGGCGCGAGGGTGTCGAAGTTTGACGGAGGGTATTCGGCAAGTTGGAAGCGTTGGGCTTCAAGCTGGAAAGCCCAGCCTGAGCCCAAACGCATGGCAAAATCATTTACGCGGATGGCGAGGCGGTTAACTTCAACCGCGCCGGAAGAGTCAATGTCCGGAGCGCGGTAAACGAAGGTACGCTGTAATATGCCGTCCTTGTGAATAACGACGCCCTCGTGGAATTTGGTAATGAAGTTCCATGGGAGAAGTTCGTTAAAGCGGCCTATGCTTTCGCTCATGGGATATACACGTCCTTTTGCATGATATTTGTGAGACCCATATCAATATTCCACTGGTCAAGTTTTGTCAGATGCCGCATAATAAAGTAAGCGAGGGCGATGGGGATAACGGTAAACCACAAGCGAAGTCCGTAAATTAAAATTAAAACAAGCATTAAGAGGATAAATAACCCCGCTTGAGGAATACCGGCAATCAGTTCACGTGGGATGAGAGACCGGTGTACCGGCTGTTTATATTCGCTCATGTCGATCATAAAGTTACGATTTTCCTGCCGCTTTGAAGAATGCGCCTACGAGTTCCGTAGCGACTCCTACAATAATGACGCCAATGCCAATAGCAATAACATTTCTTTTCATTTTTTCGTTGTCTTTATTAAAGGCATACGCGATACCGCACCCGCACAAACAGCAGATAAGAATAACCCTGACTAAAGTTCCGCCAAAAATGCCTTGAACATTTTTAGCAAAGCTCTCTAGATTGTCTAACCCCAGACTTCCCAGATCTCCTCCGTTTTGCGCGAACAGAGGCGCGGCCGCGGAAATGATTAACATAAAAAGAAAAATTTTCAACTGTGATTTGTTCATAAAATACTCCTTAAAAAATAAGATTTGGTTTAAAAGAAAAATTTTTAAATAAGAATAAAGATAAAAATTGTTACGTCATTTTTTTACCCTCCCTTATTTCGCGGATGGTGAGCGCTTCCACCACGGATTTGTTTTTAAGATGGACGATGAGGTGTATGCTTTCTGCGAGATCTGGCAGTTGACCCTTTATGATCTGGCGCAAAAGCCCCTCGATGCGCGGTATGGTGGAAGCGGCGTTATCCGCGTGGATTGTTGTCACGTTGCCCGGGTGTCCCGTGTTCCATGCTTCCAATAGTTCTACGGCGACTTCTCCGGAGCGAATCTCGCCGAAGATGATCCGTTTTGGTGTCCAGCGCAGTGCGGTTTGAATGGCGATAACCGCCTGTTCCTTGCGTATATAAAGCTGTGTTTTGAAAGGACTTCTGCACTGAAGTTCCGGCGTATCCTCAACGATGTAAATGCGTTCATTGGGGGTAAACTCGCACATTTTTTCTATACAGGCGTTAGTGAAGGTAGTTTTTCCGCTTCCCGTGGCTCCTGAAATGACTATGTTGCTTCGTTTCCCGATATGGGAAATAATTTTGTCGTAAAGCTCCTGAGTAATTTTTCCGTCTGAAAGATAATCTTCAAAAGTATGAATTTTTTCCGCCGGACGCCTGAAAGTAATTTCAGGAGCGGCAAGCCATGGATCGATAATTGCTGTGGTACGGATATTATATTTCGGGATAATGCTTTCAAGAGTGGGGCGAACCCATTTATCGATTGGAATATCGACGACGGAAGACAGGCTGTAAATAATTCTGATACGTTCGGAAAGGGATAAGACGACGCCTGTGTCATAAGAACCTTTATAAAAATCTTCGACATAAACATTTCCTGTGCCGTAGACATAGATGTCGGTAACGGTTTTCGTCTCGAAAAACGGAATAAGTTTTTCGAGGTCTGCCAGGAGGTTGGTCATGTTGCGTTTCTGTTTTTCCAGTTCGTCTTCAATTCTGCCCATTTGAATCTTCCGTATAATATTTATGAAGTAGCCGTTCAAAAAACGGCGGATCGTTTTTCAGGGAGTCTTGGAATTTGTCAAAAAACTTGTCGTTTCTGACGGTTGCGGAAGCGAATGCGGCATCCGCCAACTGCGGGTCTATCTCAGGGTGGTAGGCAAGGAAGCTGAGATGAAAGCGCGACAAATATTTAAAAACAACATCCAGCATGTCACGTAACTCCACAATCTGTTCCTGAATTTTTTTCATTCCCTGAAGTTTGAGCGAATCTTCCGTATAGTCCGCGTATATGTAATTGGAGATGGCCTGTCTTACAAGCTCCGATTCGCTTTCTATACCTTTATCCCTTAGAAAGGAGCGCATATCGGTTTCCAGTTTGGAAGTGAGAGCCAAACATAACTTTTTACCGTCGAGGCGTTTTTTGTTTTTCATTTTAGAAAATATGATTACTGTAAACCTTTTCTGGGATCGTAATTCCGCAAGTCGTATTCTTTTTCTTTATCATAGGATAAAAGAAAAAACACCCCCAAAAAAATATATAAATACAAAACGCGTTTAGCATTTTCTATTTTAAAAAATTAGAATTATCCGAGTTATCCTCAAAATTATCTTCCGGAACTGAAGCGGGCGCGTCATCCGGCTCGTCGTAAAGCCCTGCGACTTTATCCCACATGTCGGCTATTTCATCTGCCGACATATCGACAGAGCGGTAAGTGTCGCCCTTGTCGAACCAGCGGCGTTTGTTAAGTTTTTTGACGGTTGAGGCGGCGGCTTTAAGCGCTTCCTCGCGGGTTGTGAACGCCGGAACCGGGTTGCCTTTAGCGTCTTTAATGATGCGCGGCTCAAACGCCGGGTCTTCATAGTAGACATTTTTTTTCCCCATATACGGCGGCAGTCCTTGGCACAGCAGGATAAGATGATCCTGAGGCATTTTCATAACTTCGTCGGCGTTAATTAAATTTCTTTCCTGATCCTGCGCGGAGATGCTTTTGTTAGAGTAGCCGACTTGGGCTTTTCCCCCGGAGTAGGAAATATTTGTGCGGCTTATAGATTCCTTTCCGCAAATTTTGGAAATAAGTTCGGCGGTTTCAACTTCTCCCGTACCGGGGGCGTATATTATTGTGTTACGCGCGTGAGCAAGGAAAGAATGGTCTTTAGTATAAATTTTGTTAAGTTGGTTCAAAGACTGAAAAATCAAAAAGTAGTGAATGCCAAAGCCGTTATGAATACCCATGTTCATTTCGAGTTCGTCCATGCGCCCGAGTTTGTCAAATTCGTCAAGGATAAAAAGCAGAGGCACTTTGAATTTACGGTTGCCGGCGCTGGTTTCTCCGCCCGTAAATTTGCGGGAAAAGAAAGTGATAAAAAGTCTGATGAGGGGCGATATTCGTTGTACGTCATTATATTGTATGGTCAGATACAGGGAGACGGGAACTTTGGTTTCCTCAAACTCATCGATGTAAAATTCAGAGTTCCACGTGTTGCGCGCAATTTTAGGGTCGGCGAAGACTGCGAGGGCGTTATTGACGGTAGAGAGCATGGAGCCTCCCTCATCCTGTGGTCTGTTGCGCTGAGCCATAGCGCCTTCAACGACCGCCTGATGTATCATTTCATCGCCATGGTCGGAATTGATCATAAGGTCGTAAATATATTTATTGTTATTGGGGTCGGTAGGATCGCCTTGTGCCAGAAACTTGCGGCATCCCGGAAGGCTTTTATCTTTCCAGTCTGAGCAGAGGCAGTGTAAAATGACTGCGGTAAGAAAATCTTTTGCGCCGGTCTGAAAATGTTCGGAAGTGGCGTTGCCTCCGCCTGACGCCGGCGTCGTCAAAATATCCGCGATAAGGTTTGCGTCGCTAAACGCGTTTTCACCCGAACGTATTTCCATCATGGGATTAAAGTGGTGTCCTTTGTCGCCGGTAGGATCCCAGCGGTAAACTTTCCCGAATATTTTTCTAAAGCTGGAGGTGTAATTAAAACTTTCGCCTTTAAAATCAAGAACAATAACGCTACCCGGGTAACACAGGAGCGTGGTCATAACGCTTGAAACGCCTTTGCCGCTTCGCGTAGGGGCGGAAAGAAGCGTATTGTAAATTCCCGACTGGATAATTTTTTGTGATGGTTTTTGAAGGTGAAGAATAACGCTGTCTTTAGTCCTATCATAAGAGGAATAAACTTTGGCGTCCGCAAGCTGTCCCAAAACCATACCGCCTTTATTTTGCAAAAGCCCCGCTTTTATTAAATCCTTTTTATTACCCCAACGGGCGGTTCCAAAAATATTTTGAGCGATATATTTCATAAGGACAAATTCGATAAGAAAATAAAAAACGATTGCAGAAATAGACGTATATCCGATTATTTTATAGGCGGTATACAGGGTGCTGTGAATATTGTTTTTTTTGAAATACATAAGAGTCCAGTAAAAAATTAGAAAGGGGTTATAAAGCGGGTAAGCAAATTTCTTGCCGAATTTAATAACGTGGAACGGATAACCGACCCATCCGGGATCGTAGGCGACGAGGTTACAGAAGCGCTGGGTTCCCGCCCATATGCCGAAGAAAATGGCGGTCAGGGTAACGGCCTTCATTAAAAGGTTGAAGAGCTGTTCATCTTTAGCGTCTCTTGGTTTTCCGCGCAGGAATTCGTTATCACTCATGGTCTGTTTTCCTTTAAAAATTGGGTTAATTCCGGCGACACCAGAATAATAGTGGACATACATGATAAATGAAAAATATAAATTATCATAAAGACAGTAAATAATCTTTACAGGCTAAAGCCAGCGTCTGAAAGAGCGTTTAATGTCTACTTTTTTTTCCTGTCCAAAACCAATCCAGTCTATTTTACTGTTCCAGCAGACATAATTTTTTATAAATTGATCCCAAATTTTTTGACCGCGTAAGACGATTGTGTTTTTAATGTCCGGATCATGTTTGCCGTATTGTAGCCAGTGCATGGCAATTTGTTCATGTAGACGTTCATAACGATACAATTTATTATTCGGGCATTCATATTCATCATAATAATTTTCGTAAACTGATAAAAAATAATCAATAAGACTTTTATCGTCATGAATATAATAAAACTGAAGAGGTATCATGGATTTAAAGAACTCAAGGGGATCGCCATTAGAGTGGGTATTTTCTTCCGGTCTGCATGAAAAAGTTTCGACGTAATCAACGCCGTCGTATGTTGTTGTTTTTTCAAAGAGGGATAATTCATATTTCACAATAACCTGAAATTTCCAGAACGGTTTGATTCCACGTGGGAGAACATCGAGATATTTTTCAAATATCAGCTTTGCTGAAACGTCATTACCTCCGTACATGCCCAATTCCTCAAGAATGGGTTTTACAACGGTTTCAATTTCATACATAAAGACTCCTTATTAAAAACATTTTTTAAGAAATATAGGTCTTTTTAAACAACCCTTGTTTAAATCCAATGATGACGATTATTTATATATTTGCCGGCACGTCTTACATATAATTCGATTTTTCTTTGTTCTTTTTTTAAATTTTCCAGTTTGACTTCGTTATCCCTGTAGTTGATGAGTTTATCAGTCAATTCGTCATCATACAGTTCGTCATCATAAAACGTATCCGCGTTCATAGATTTAATTATTTTCTCTACGTGTTTGTTATCGCTTTCAATAGCGGCAATTGTCCTTCTTAATTCATTTAATTTTTCCAATTTATCGCGGTATATTTCTATATTTGAATATTTGATACGGTCAAATATGAAGTAAACCAGTCCTATTGCACAGAGAGAAAATATGAGTGTGTCGATAAGTTTCATTTATAATAAATGGACTTGCTCGACAACCCGGTTGGTTGTCTTACAAGTCTTGCGGTTTTTAAGGCTATAAGCCTGCGAACGCGGACTTTAGTCCGAAAGTTCGACAAAGCCGCATTTTTTATATGAAGTTGTTCAGAAACTGAAGTTTCCGAACAACTCTAATTTATAAATCAGCGTCCGGTGATTTTCTACTCTTGTGGCTTTATTAAGCTGGGTAATTCTTTTTCTTTCGTTTTCATCTTTTCACTCCCTGTTCCAGTTTCTGTTCCTGTTTTTGCGCAAAAATACCTTTTTCAAGCGTCTTGTAGGTTTCCGGATTAGCATATTTTTTCGCCATATCTTTTGTCACGTTCATTTCAGATAATAATTTTTTACCCATATTCTGTTGGTTTCCTACAACCGCCACACATTCGCAAACGCCCTGAACGTAACCTGCTTTCCGCGCGGTCTCAAGCTGGTGTTCAATGCCGGGGGGCTGGTTTTTTACAGCCGGTTCGGCTTCAATGAGGCTGTAAAGGTAATTTTTCGCCGCCGTCTGATCTTTTAATCCCATTGTATTAAGCCGTCTATCTACGGCCTCTTTTCGTTGAGGCGGGATATGGTCTTTGAGTATTTGAATGGCAATATACGGGCGCTCGACAACTGCCTTTGACTGCGCCATTTGTTTAAGGGCGCTCATAATGTTTTTATCCGTTACGCTGTCAAGGTTAAGATGTTCGCATTTATCAAGCATTGTAATATCCGGCTTGCCGTTAGACATAATCAAACAATTGTCTTGAGATTTTATTTTAGCGAAACTATTTGCGATTACAAGGCAGTTGTCCGCGGTCTGAACCGTACAGTTTTCAGCGGCGTATACGATGCAGTTGTCTCTAGCTTTTATTGAACAATTTTTCTGCCCGATGAGGGTGGACTCGTCTTTTCCAGAAAGGGCGGTTACATCGGTTCCTTTGGCGGTCGCTTTCTGGTAAGTGTAAACCTTCGTGCTTCCTGACGCTGACACTGATGTCTCGTCATAAGCGTGGACGGTACAGTTTCCATCGGCGGACACTTTTGAAGCGTTTTTGAGAGTTATCTGACAATGTTCGTAAACATTTCCAAAAGACGAGTCGTGTAAAATTACTTTACAATTGCCTTTAGCGACAATGTTGGCATTATCATAGGCTATAACTGTTGCTTTTCCTTGAGCGGCTACAATGCCGTTCTCTCTTGCAGTAATTGTAACTGCCGCTTTCTCGTTGGTTTTACAACGGCCGTTTTTGCCTACAGTAACGTCGGTGTGTACGGTTATAAAATCTTGGTTGACAAACATTGGCGAATTCTGAATTACAATTTCATTTCCTAAGTGCTGTTTTGTTTTTATTGCGTGGTCATATTCTGCCTGTGTGCCTACAAAAATTTTCATGTTTAACTCCTTGTTTTTTACGGATTTTTAAGAAGCCCGTTTACAATCTTTAAAGCCATGTCCGTTTCCCCTGTTTCAAGATACGTCTGAATCAATTTAATACGTCTTTTCAGTTCCTTAAAAATATCCTTGGGAATCTGCGCATAATAAGCGCCGAATGAGTTAGAAAGTTCAAGAAGCCCCATATCTGATAATTTTACGTTATGTGTTTGGTCAAGGTTTTTATAAATTTTTATCGGTTTTTTATCGGTGTTTTTTGCTTTTTTTGAGTGATAGTCATTTTTTGTTTCGCGGTGGATCATTCTTTATTTCTCCTTATCTTTTTAAGCCTTGGTTTTTATTTTGTGTATTTATTTGTTTCCATATTCCTTCATACAGTGATTTTTCTAAATCCATCACCACGTCAAGAAATCTGTACGCCTGTTCTTTCCGCGCTTCTGCGGTAAATCCTACGTCGGTTCTGCGGAAAGCGTCTTCATAAGTTATTCTCTTTAAAAAAAGAGAAAGCGACTTTGCTTTTTTGTCATCAATTTGAATTGTCATTTTTTCTTCTCCTTATGGCGGTTTCAATTTCTTTTGACTTATCATTTAATTGTTGCGATACTTTAAGAGAGGAGACCACCGCTCCCACTTGATTTCGGAAATAAGAGAATTCAGGCGTGGAGCCGTACTGGGCGATAACCGTCTGTATGGCTCCGGCGGCTTCTTCTTTTTTATCCCTATTATCAAACCCCGTTAATATCCATTTTTCTTCCTTATTATTTCTGTGAAGGCTCAATAAAGCGATAATTCCGTTCTTTTCAATTTCAATTTGTCTTATTTTTTCAGGATCGTTTGGGTCGGTTATTTTTCTGTTTATAATCCCTTCTTTTGCGGCTTGTGTAACAAGATGAATAATTGCTGTAGTTTCCTCAATATTTTTTCCTTTTTCTGTCCTATTTTCTATGATGTGTAATAGTCCATAACCATTCTTTTCTGTAACTCCTTTATCAATATAAATGTCACCAAGCTCTTTATTTTGGACAGATTGGGATTCTCCGGTTTCAAGAATGCGGGAAAGGCTGTTAAAGTTAAACGTATCCTCATAGTGTTTTTTATACATGGGATACCATTCTTCTTTTTCGAGAAAATATTCAAAATCGTTTTCTGAATCAGGCATTTTCTTACGAGTTTTGTATTTTTATTTCCGCGAACCGGTTTTTATCGATATGTGTTGTTGAAAGAATTTGTTTTGCCAAATCTTTTCTTCCTGAATCGACCATGATAGAAGCGCAACGAACGATGGCTCCATTCCGGCTTTTAAGAAATTCGTCTCTGATTTGCGTACTTTGTTCGTCCATAATATTTACCGTTTAAAGCTTTTGGATTGTTCAAGATTCTGTTCATGTTTTTGTGCAAATATGCCATGTTCCAGCGTTTTATACGTTTCAGGGTTTGCGTATTTCTTTGCTATGCCTTTGGTTATATTCATTTCAGTTAAAAGTTTCTTGCCTAGGGCACGGTCATCGCCGATGGCTACGACGCACTCGCATACGCCATGGACATAACCGGCTTTTCTGGCGATTTCGATTTTCCTTGACTTATCCTTTAATTGTTGTGATACTTGAAATGAGGAGACCACCGCTCCCACCTGTTTTCGGAAATCAGAGAATTCAGGCGTGAAACCGTACCGGGCGATCACCGTCTGTATGGCTCCGGTGGCTTCTTCTTTTTTATTGTTAAGTTCGTATCCGGTAATTACAAATTTTTCGCCATTTTTTTCTTTCCTTCGGTCTATAATCGCGATAATACCGTCTTTTTCAATTCCCATGCATTTGTCATTGTTTTTATTTTTAATAATTATGCTGTCAGTGATATTACCGTTTTTTGCGACATCTGTAACTTTGTAAAGAATGGCGGTAATTTCGTCATGATTGTGTTTGTCTTTTATATATCTTCCTTCAATAATATGTAAAAGACCATAACCGTTTTTTCCTGTACATCCTTTGTCGATATAAATATCACCGAGTTGATCACTCCAGATGGTATTAGATTTTCCTGTTTTAAGAATGTGAGACAGTTTCTTAAAACTTCTTTGTTCATCTGTATCTGTAAGCATTTTATCCTTCATCGTTTTTCTGTAAAAACAGAACCGCACAAGATTTTTTAATTCTGACGGCTCTGTTTCCGGTTCTTAAATCTTGAACCCGCTACGGGATTGCTGCTGTTCTTGTTCCAGTGTCTGTTCCGGCTGGTTTTGTTTTTGCGCTTCAATCTTTAAATCCCTCATAAAGGTTTTACATTCGCTGTTTGCGGCTCTGGAAATTCCTTCAAGGCTGAAAACGTCGGTAACGACCTCTCCGGTCGTTTTGTTTATAGGCGGACTCTTTATTTCACCGGTTTCTTTGTTGACCTTCGGTTCCAGCGGCCTATACAGGGCGCTTATCATTTTTTCTGAGAATTCGGCGGCCTGTTCCGGGCTTACTTTGAACTTGCTTCCCATAGAGACTGCGGCAAGGTATTGGCCAAGATATTTTTCCGGCTCTGTGGAACTGCAAACAATTTCAACAGGCCCCGGTTCTTTTTGTTTCGGTTCAGGAGGCTTCCAACCGGACCCGTAGTGCGTTTGCTTCCACTCAATGTCTTTTTTCTCGGCCTCGTTAATTTTTTGTTCAGCCCAATCTTTAAGTTTTACAGGATTTGACACCTGAGCCACGTTAAAAAGCCTGATGTGTTTATCCTCATGTTCATTAGGACCAATTTTTTCATTAACGTGAATGGAGACACCTTTCTGTCCCTGCCGGATAAAAAGACTCGGATTATCTTTTTGCGCATTTTCGATTTGATGATGGGTGATAAATTCACCTGTCGGGAAACCGTTCTTTTGTTGAAAATCTTTGAGGTACAACAAATTCGCCCCGTGATAATAATTATCATGAGGGTTCATAATGTTTAACGCCGGCTTGGTGTCGGCATATCCGTCCTTTCCCGGCAGGCAGCATAACGTTCCCGTCTTGACGGCATCGGCGATAATCTTGCGTTGGTGCACCACGTTTCTGAACGCAAGCTCTTGGGAACTGAGCCTTTGTTCTTCCTCTTCGAATTGATCTGACATATTCTTCTCCTTGCTATTAAAATTCCGCCTTTCAAGAGGCGGTGTTTCACCTTGTTTTGGAAAATTTGCGATTTCATCATCAGTGGGAAACCTGTTATTTTTGAGAGTAAACGCCATTATATCTCCCGGATAAGGCTTCCCCTTGTTAAGGTCATGAGCTAATTTTGTAAACCCCTTAACTTTTAATGTGCCGTTGGGTTCGATGGTGGAATTTTTTTCAACATGGTCGTTAATTTTTTCCAGTGACGATCTGGTATCTGATTCTTCTTTCGCAAGAGTGGCTTTGAAATCTTCTACTAAAATGTCGTGTAACTGATCATAATCAGGATGCATAGTTTTCTCCTTAATAAAAATATTTATTTGATATTTTCATTTATCGTTTAATGCTGTGGGTTTGTTCTTGTTCCTGCTGCTGTTCGGGTTTTTGCGCAAATATGCCCTGTTCCGGTTTCTTGAAAGTTTCCGGATTGGCATATTTTTTAGCCATGTCTTTGGTTACGTTCATTTCGATTAAAAGTTTCTTGCCCAGCGCGTGATTATCGCCGATAGCGGCTACACATTCGCATACGCCCTGTATATAACCGGTTTTTCTGGCAATTTCGATTTCCCTTGACTTTTCTGCGGATTGTGGTATATTAAAATTGTCTTGGGGAAAGGCGGAAGTAGCTACCGCCGGGTGATGTGCCCTTTCGGGCTTCCGCTCCACTCCGGGTTGGCTTCCGGACCCTAAGACAATTTTTGCTTTTGAAATGTCCGTTTTTTCCTTATTAGTAACAACATTTATTAATTTTTCTCTGTCAAGTCCGTCTTTCCGTTTGAACATAGTTTTGCTTCGCAGAGTTTTGTTTTTTCTCCCATCTAATACTTCCTCAAAATAAAGAGTGGTTCCGTCTTGCATTTTTTTTGCATATACCACCATGTCTTTGTTTTTACGTTTTGCGCCGACTATCGCAAGATCAGGTTTTTTCACAATTTCTGGTATATTGCCGAAATCGCTTTCTTTTAGCGCGATCTGCCCTCTTTCAGCTTCAGTTTTTTCATTTCCATGGTTTTTTATAGTATGAGCGACAAATTCATCCGTTATCTCATGTTCGAATCCGGCTATGTCCAAACCTATTTCTTTAGCTTCGTCAACAAGCCATTTGTCAACTTTTCCTATCGGTATTTTTAAGATTTTGCGTTCCTTGTAGGGGACAGAATTTGCAAAATATAAAGAAGTCCCTCCTGTGGTATAATTAGTTTGGGAAAAAACTATATCAAGTCCAACAGGAGGGACAAATGCACGAAAATTATGAAATCATTGCCAGAGCTTTGGAAATCGCAATAACCTTAACAAAGGCTGATGACACATGGCTGCATATAGATTCAAACAAGAATGTCATCATGGATGAACCTTTATTCAGCACTATGAGGGCAATCGCCCGGATTTTGACAGACGGTACTATCATGGCGGTCAGCGGAACTCCCGAAGTCATTTCCGGCAAAAACAGACGGACCGACAAAAGTTAAATGTAAAACAAACTCATATTCATAATGGCATTTTTTTCGGAAACCTCGTATTTCATATCCAAGAGGCTCTAATGCTTTTTGTATTTTTTCAGTTTCCTTGAACGGGGACTCAAATCCCCTAATGTCAGCTTTAGTCATTCTTTACTCCTTTTAGTAATTGCGATTCTGTCTGTTTGAATATCACCGGCGTAAGTCTTCCCCTCTGGCTTTCATACGTTTTTATGCTTACTGTCTCGCCTTCCCTCAATTTTGTTTTTTCTCTTTCAATAACCGGCTTGCCGTCTTTCAATACCGGCTTGCCGTTTTCCAACCGTGTCTTTGACTTGCCGGTAAACATTTCAGGAGTCTTAAACAGCGGAACAAAATACGCGGTCTTCCCGTCCAAACTTTCGATGACTACGGCATGGTTGTCGCTGGTGTCGTCGTCGGTGCGGTATATTTTGGTAACTTTTCCGCTGATGGTTCCGTGTTCACCGGTATAAACTTTCAGCTTTGACGGATCGGCATACTGCAACTGCGAGCGCGCTTTCAGGAAAGTGTTATACCGCCCGTTGGCCCGCAAGTCTTCTTCCCAACTGTGGGAGAGCTGGTAAGAGCCGTCTTCATAGGTACACAGACCGATTTTGCGCAGATTTTCAAGACGGGTCAGAATCCGTACCCTCTCCCTGTCTCCGATAATCCCTTTAAGATTCACTCTATTCCCGTTACCACATAATTCATTAATGGTCTTGTCAAGGTGCGTAAAGCGCGGCGCTTCCAACTGTTTTTCTTTATCAATTTCAATTTCCGCCGGCGTTCTGTATCCGATCTGCGCCGTACAGATATCACGTGCGTATTCCCGCATAAAGGTTTTTACCACATCACGGGGTATGTCAACTTCTTTCCCGTCTTTGTCCTTGCCATTGATCAACAGGTGGGCGTGCGGATGGGCCGTGTTGTAATGGTTCGCCGCCTGCCAGTACAGCGTATAGCCGGTTTGCTGTTCCAATTTTTTTATAAACCGTTCCGCCAGATTCGCCAGGTCAATCCGGTCAGACTGGGGGCTTAAAAAAATACGGAAATTTTTACCAACCATATTGTCCCGGTATTCATCAATGTCAGTCCCGTACAATTCCGGCTTTCCGCCGTCCAGACCCTTGCCTTCACGGACCAAATACTGCTCAAGCTGGACGCGGTGCGCCTCAATGCTGTCTGAATAATTCATCTTTACTACGCACTTTTGGCGGGCGTCGACACTTCTGCCTAATCCGCCGCCTCCCGCAGTTTTATTGCCGCCCGATCCTCTCCGTGAACGGGGTCCCAGCCTGCGCAGCAGCCTGGACAATGCAACCGCCGAGTCCTGCTCTTTTTTGCGCCGCTTGAAATAGGGGTTTATGCGGTATTCTTTATCTTCAAACAGAAAATGACGCATTATTCTTTAACCCTGTTCCAAGCTGATAGCCTGAGTTTTTGGCAGGGTCGGAATACAATTCTGCCATGTGAAGGAATAATTGACTGTGCGGAAAACGAACTGTGACATGTTTTGGGAGATATTTGCCTGATAAAAAAAGTACCGAATCCTCTCAATTCAATTTTTTCCCCTCTGGAGATGGCATCCGTAATAGCGTCAAAAATTACGTCTATACAAGTTGACGAATCCCGCAGGGAAAATTTGGTTGCTTTTGATATTTGCCGCATTAAGGCAGCTTTGTTTATCATTTAACTCCCCAAATTCCTGTTAATTTGCATTGCTCTACCGCTGTACGATTGCTTTACCGGCTCGCTTTTAATTGCTCCACCGGACGACTAACGCCCATTTCTTTGCTCTACCGGACGACTCTTCGCCGAATTTCGGCTTTTAATCGCTTTACCGGACGACTAATACCCGTTTCTTTGCTCTACCGGACGACTCTTCGCCGCTTACGGTGTGTTGTAAGTACCCGATACATCGAAGGTATATATCGTTAAGTACTTGATACATCGGGCACTTGCGTGACAGACATATATACGTCATTCGCGGTATATATACACTTAAGTATTCGATACATCGGGTACTTAACTGCTCATATATATACATCCTTTATCTTGCCTACTGTGGGCTATTAGTCTGCCGGACGACTAATGGCAATCTGGGCAACTGTACGGAAAT
>JAITUY010000135.1 GCA_031286095.1 Treponema sp.
TCCACAAAGTCGGTTACTTTGTGGACAGACCTTGCATTTTCTCGCCTAAAGGCTACGAAAATGCATTTTTTAAAGTAGTCTGTCTATAATGTGTCCACATTATAGACAGACTCTAATTAAAAAACTGTCGCAGAGGTTCCTAAAAAGCCTCTCACAGAGGCGTAGGGTCTTTGGTTCGCAGGCGCAAAGTTGTTGCTCGTTATATTGGACTTGTTCGACAACCCGGTTAGTTGTCTCACAAGTCTTGCGGTTTTTCAGGCTAAAGCCTTACAAAAATGCGGTTTTATAAGGAAGTTGTCTGAAAACTGAAGTTTTTAAACAACTCTATTATTCAACGAAAATATATCGTACAAAAACCTTGCGCCTCCGCGAGAGGTATTTTAAAAAACACTTAATTCTTCCCCAACAACGAAGCATATTCCGCCTCATAGCGCTTTAAACGCGGGTTGTCGGGTGAAAGGGCGAGGGCTTGCCTTAAATAGTGAACGGCGCGGCGTTCTTCTCTCCTGCGGTGGTAAATTTCAAACATGGCGATTAACGCATCAAGATTAAGCGGGTCTTCAAAAAGACTGGAGCGAAGATCGCCAAGCGCGGACTCTTCGTTTGCCTGAACGCGGCTACGCAGAAAAAAATAACGGCTTTTATCCGACCCGGCGCTTGCCGAAGCGATGCGGCTTTCCAATATCCGGGACGCTTCTTCCCTTTTGCCGTTATCAATTAAAGCCGAAATATAAACGGCAATATACTCATTTTTTGAGGTGTCCCTTTCGTATAGTTCCCGCGCAAAAGCAAGCGCCCTTGCGTTGTTGTTCAAACCGCGTTCCACAGTGTATGCGTCCTGAAGGTCTTGATCTGTACGGCGGATGGGAAGTATGCGGTTCAAATACCCTTGCGCCTCTTTCCAGTTTTCGCGCCGGACAGCGTCACGAAGGCTTAAACTTAACACAGTAATTGAAGCGCCGGACATTTGCCTAAGACGGCTAAGAAGCGCCCTGCCTTCCTCCTGATCCGAAGCGCGCTGGGATTCCATAAGCAAGCCGGCGGCGTAAATTATCGCTTCTTCATCGTCGGGATCGGTGCGAAAAATAGAGCGCAGGTAGTTCATGGCGGAATCGCGGTTTTTGTTTCCATCCGCCTGTAATCTGGCGCGTAAAAAAAGATACTGCCTGTTGTTGGGGTTAATCGGAGCGTAAGTATCAAGCGGAACGTTTGCCTGCGTAAAATTACCCTGTTCTATCAGGATATGAGCCTTTATCAACAAAAATTCACCGTTACGCGGATCATTTTTTAAAATATCATCAACAATCGGACCTGCGCGCAACCAGTCCCTGCCTTCATAATAAGCAAGGGCAAGCTGGCGCTTTATATGCAGGCTGTCCGGGTATCGTATAACAAGATCAGCTAAAAGAACTGCGGCATCCGCTCTCTTACCGTTAAGCGCCATTAAACGCGCAGAGCTTATCATGGCGGGATAAAATTCATTACTGATTGAATACGCTTTTTTATAAGCGGCATCGGCATCGGCAAACTGGTTCATGCGTTCATAAATTAATCCTGAAAAATAGGAAGGCAATACGGAATTTGGTCTTAATTCGCCGGCCTTATGCAAATTTTTTAAAGCCGCGGAAAGAAGTTCGCGGCTTGTTTCGTTGTTTATCGCAAAAAACGGCAGTACATATTCAAAAAAATCCTTTGAATCTTCGCCCGGGTGGACATATTCGCCCTTGTCCGCCGCACGGATAATGCGGTTATAATTTGAAGTTTGCGGAAGATCAAGGTTAGAAAGCACCAGTTTTGAATCAGGATAAACCCGCCTGACAATTACAGTGATAATACCGTTCATCACGCGGCCAAATTCAACATTTGCCAAATCCCTGCTTCGGATTAATTCCTGCGCTTGCGTTATTGATGATAAAAGCCCTGTTTCCACCAAACCGCGTATTTCTTCCGCAAGCCCTTCCACAGACGACCGCCCGTCGTTGTTTTTAGGCTTTTCCTGAGAATTTGGTCTATTGTCGGGCGTCGACTTGCAAGAAAAAACAATCAACGCTAACAGTAAAAAAACTATCTTCAGTTGCCGGATTTTCAAGATCACCTTTAATTATCAGTATATTAATTAACTCAATTTGCCCCGCGACATTAAAAAACTACAGTTTTTATATGTTCCCAATATACAAAAGTATACCGTAATGATATATTATAAACAATGAAAAATATAAAAATTTACATGATATTTCCGGTATTTTTACTGCTTTTTTCCTGCAAAATTGCGCCCAAAAACATTGTATCCATTGGTAAAGGCGGGGTTTACGGTATTGATTCTTATTACATCACTGGCACAAGAGAAAACAGAGAACATCTTTTGGAACTTATCAGCCTTTTAAAGCAGGAAGAGCCGGGCGGCGACGGGGAATTTGCCGTTACAAGAGAAATTGCCGCCAGTTTTGCCCGCCAGAGGGATTTTAACCGTCTTATTCATTTTTTAACGGCAAGGACTATAAATAATCCCGCCGACCCTTATAACGCATATTACTTAATGATGACTGCCTACGCCTACATTCAGCTTGATTCCCTGCCTATAGCGGCAATGTACTTCGACTTAATCGTTAATAATTATCCCGATCTTTCAATAAATGACGAGTCTATTCATCTTATATGTTTAAGGCAGTTAATTGAGTTGAACCGCAATCCAGAACGTCAGGTCTGGTATTACAATGAATTAATTTCCCGTTTTCCAGACCGGATAGATCCTGGAGTAACTTACTTTATGCTCGGGCAGGCTTGCGAGCATATAGGCGACTGGAACGGCGCGATTCAGGCGTACACCAACTATTTGCCGTATACCGGAACTTTAATACACGGTTTTCCTAACGCCGACCAGTACGCTAAACATCAGGTGGATTTCAGCAAGTCCCAGAAAGACTGGACGTTTGAAAGCCTGCCCGCGCTGAGAAACGCCATTGAGACCGCTTTTGATACGGGGAATGCGTGGGCGCTTAAACGCTGTCAGGCAAAGGTGAATTTTTTTGGCAGATCGTGGGGACAGACCGAAACCGACGACGGCAGAATGGCGGACTTTAACGTCGCCGAATTCATGTATAACAACCGTATTCGCTACGCCCCCGCGCTTGACGCGTCTTCAAACGCTACCGAAGCGTATCTCAGAACAACGGGGTGGTCGCGTTACATGGAAACGTGGTATCTGTATTTTAGAAAGATAAATTTCCCCCAAGACCCTGAAATTCACGGAAGATGGGAATGGGCGGGGATATACTACGGAGAAAAATTTTAATAGTGAAAAACGGCAGGGAAAAACAAATACCGCTATTTTTTATTATTTTTTTTGTTTTCGGTCTTGGATCAGGCTGGGCGCAGACATATACGGATCGCCCTCTGCGCGCAGTACAGCAAGATTTTCCGCTTTCCGGCATTTATCCGCGGCACTCGACATATTCCAGGCAAACAACCCCTTCTCTGCTTACGTCCGGCGTTATTGAACAGCCGTTGTTCCTCCGCTACATCGCCCAGTATACAAGTACAAGCGGCAAAGCCTACATGAATGCCGTTATGGAAAGGGCAAGTCTGTACCTTCCTTTTATTAAAGAAGAGATAAAAAAAAGAAATCTGCCGCCGGAACTGGCGTATCTGCCCGTAATCGAATCAAATTTTATTGTTACAGCAAGAAGTAAATCGGGCGCGACGGGTCTTTGGCAATTTATGCTGAACAGCATTTCCCCCTTTGACATAAAGGTAAACGACATTGTAGACGAAAGGCGCGATTTTCAAAAATCGACAAGGGGGGCTCTTCAAAAACTTGAAGACAACTACAGAATGTTCGGAAATTGGGAACTTGCTCTGGCGGCTTACAACTGCGGATTAGGGGCGATGAACAGGACGATTAAAAAAACAAAAATACGCGATTATTGGGAATTGAGCAGACGAAAAGACATAAAACAGGAAACAATCGATTATGTTCCTAAATTTCTCGCGGCGGCCTATATTTTGTCTAATCCGCGCCAATTCGATATTGACTGCTGGCAGGAAACTTACGAATGGACGGCAATTCCGCTAAAACGGCAGGTTTCGCTGGAAACGCTTTCAGCCGAGTCCGGCGCAGACAGGGAACTTCTGCAAAGACTGAACGCTGAACTGCTACACGGTATAACCCCCGCGGACAAGAATTACCGCCTTAAAATACCCACATCCCATTTTGAACAGATAAGCGCTGTTCTGGAACGTGACGATCTTGTACTTGTCCGCTATCATTATCATACGGTGCGCCATGGGGATACTTTGTGGTCAATGTCCAAACACTACGGCGCGTCCGTTGACATGATTGAACAGCACAACCCGGGCATTTCAAACCGCTATTTAAAAATAGGAGAAACTATCGTAATTCCGGCTTTTAAGGACATACCTCCCCCGTCCCGTCCCGCGTCAAACACCCGCTTTGACGGGCAGTATGTGGTAAAAAAGGGCGATACCCTATGGTCCCTTGCCAGAATGTACGGTATAGACCCGCAGGATTTGGCGCAGGCAAATAATATGACCATAAATCAGATTTTACGCGAAGGAATAACCCTAAAAGTACCGATATTAGAATAGGGAGCGTAGCAAGAAGTGGGCTTGATAAAAAAAGTATTCATTTTACTGTTGATATTTCCGTCCATGGGCGTTTTTGCGGATGAAATTACCGGTATTACGGGCGCTGTCGAATGGGACACCCTCTGTATAAAATCGACCGTTTCGCTGGATTTGCTTAAAGCGGGCATTAAACTTCCGTCCGGAAGAACACAGGGAGAATCTATCCTTGAATCAGGATATTTGAGGCTGATACAGCCGAATATTATGGATATACAGGTGGATTCGTCTACCACCATTGCAGACCTTATCATAAGAGGGGAATTCAGTCTTGAAGAAGCCGAAAATCTGGCCCTAAAAGCGCAGTCAGTCCCCCCCGCCCTTTCAACTGATCTTAAAAAAATATCCTCGTCATATACAATGAACATTTACGATGTCAGCGCCGCGCTCTTGCGCCATAACCGCGCCTCTCCTATTATGCGCACATTAACCCCTGTTTCTTCAGCCCAATACACGGGCATAATAATTATCGCCGACGACAAACTGCCGTTATACGGAATGAGAACAAGCGCGCTCGCCGTTCCATGCTTGTTTCCCAAAATATGGGACAGCAACATGAATCTTATCTATGAACGCAATATGCTGGAAACGCGCAGTACTACTATGGTTCGTTATGCGCCATCGAGCGGTATTTTTCAGGAAAATCCTTCCGGTCTTGCCCCTGAAGTAGTTGAAGCCGCGGGAAACAGGCCGTTGCGTATTTTTGCCAAGGCTCTTTACGGAATAAACCCGACCGATATTATTATTGACAACAGCGACGCCATGCTGATAATTTCTTCAAACGAAAACCGCAGGCTTTTATCGGAAGGCAAGGTCGTGTTCATTGTTAACGATTCCGTGTTAAAAAAGAATTTTAGCCGTTAAAAGGTAAATTATTGAAGATTTTTTACCATTCACCTGACCACTAAAATGCTTAAAGAAATATTTACAAGAAGTTTAGGTTTTTAAGCATTTTAGTGGTCAGGCGAACCTGTACCTTTCTGCGCTTACGCGAACAAGAAATAATAATTCTTTATTAGAGTTGTTCGGAAACTTCAGTTTCTGAACAACTTCATATAAAAAATGCGGTTTTGTAAGGCTTTAGCCTGAAAAACCGTAAGACTTGTAAGACAACCAACCGGGTTGTCGAACAAGTCCAATAAACAACGGGGTTATTGAACAGTCCATTACTAACTAATAAAAACCGGCACGGACAACGACAAAGATATGCGATCAAAAGTTTGTGAAGTTAGTGTGGTTCGCGGTAAAATCCTTGATCTATTCTTCCCTGTCCTGGCGTTGGGCAAACAATTTTCCCATAATTGCCGCTATTGTCTGCTGGACTATTATGCTCGTCAGTGTGGGCAGGACGGTGGCTGAAGGGAAAAAGGCGACCGCGATGGTCATAACCGCGCTGTTGTTCCGCAGTCCGCCTGAAATAATCATTGTAATATCCTTTGGAGCGCGGCATTTTGCGATAACTGTAATAAGTTTCATAATAAGAAAACCGGCGGACGTAAGTAAAATTACCAGAAGCGCTACCTGCCAGATAAGCGGTTCTTTTAAATTTAAGGCAGGCGCGACGATAGCGGCGTTAGTTGCAATTACAAGCATAAGGCAGATTTTGGCAAAAGGGTCAAAATAGGGGCAAATGACGGCTGGTATTTTTCCTTTGCTTGTTTCATTTACCGTAACCCCGATAATAGTCGGGACCACCACCATAAACAAAAGGGAAAGAGCAATACCGTTCATGTCCATTGCCGTTTTCGCCCCCATAAGTACGGCTATACTGCATGGAACAACAAACGGCGCAAGCAGGGTATCAAGCAGGATCAGCGTAAGACACAAAGCCATATCGCCTTTAAGAATTAAAACCCAGATAAAACCTGAAACGGCGGTAGGGCCTGAAAACAAAAGAACAAAACCCGAAACAACATCGTTATTGGCGAAAAACAGGGAAGAAACAAGCATAGCTAAAACAGGCATAAACACATGAGCGGAAAAGAAGAACAGCAGAACCGGAAGAGGATTGCGGACGCTCTTCCCAAGTTCGTCCGCGCGCAGTTTTAACGCGCCTGAAAAAGTCATAAAGCCGAAAAGCAATGTAACATAAGGTTTAAGGGCGGTAAAAACAAATGGCAGTAAGAAACCTATTACTATGCTGAATGGCGTAGTAACAGGGATAAACCTTTCAAGGTAGTGGTTAAATTTTAATATAAAAAATTTAATTTTTCTTGTGGGTTGCATTTAACCTGCCAGAGTATTTAGTTTTCCAGAATGGTAATCTCGACCCTGCGGTTCTTGCGCCTGCCTTCTTCGGTGTTGTTATCCGCAACTGGCTTTTGCGCGCCGTAGCCGCGTATTACAATGCGGTCGGCGGTTCTCACATTTTTTGAAAGCAAATAATCTGTTACCGCTTTCGCGCGCTCCGTCGAAAGTTTCATTCTGCCTTCGTTTGTGCCTGCAAGCGCGGTGTGTCCGCCGACAAGAATATCCCTTTCGGGATAACGTTTAAGAATCTCGGCGATTTTATCAAGTTTTGCAAGTTCACCCGGAAGCATAACGGCGGAATCGGGGTAAAAACCCACGTCCTCAAGACTGATGGATACTCCCTCGTCTACCGCCCTTACGTTAACGTCAGGAATGGCAAGACGGTTAATCTCTCCTGTAATTTCATCCGCAAGTTTTTTCCTGTCCAAAGTTTCGGATTCTATAAATTCCGCCTGTGCGGTTCCCCTGTATTCAATTGTTCTGCCGTCCGACATTTCAAACGTAAGGCGAAAAGTTTCCTCATACGCAACCGCCTGCCCCAATTCGCGATCCCAATACACTATCTGATTAAACAATCCCGATATACGCTTCGGCCAAAGCCGTCCCCGTACCGCGGGCGGGCGCGTCTCCACGCGGTAGTTTACGGAAAAAGCGGGATAAATTTTTTCTTTCCACGGACGATCCCCGATAAACTGATAGCTCGCGTTAAATGGTATGCGGTACGGTTCTTCAATGCCGAAGGCATCGCGGAAATCGTGTATCTCATGGCCTTCCGCATTCCATCTTTCCAAAAGCCTTAAATCCCTTTCGGGAAATACTGGTACGTTGCGCACAACAGGCATATAGTATTTTGGGTCTATAGTTAAATAGCCAAGTTTGTCGCGCTCAAAAACGGAGTCGTATTCCCTTGCCCACTGGAATCCAGCTGTTCCCTGCTGAACTTCCCTGCTGGCGGAATCATAAACAATGCGTTCCGAAGTTTGAAAAACCGCCTTATGCCGCCCTTTTCCGTTTTTTACATCCGTTACTTCTACAGCAATGCGGTTAAGTATTTCGGCGCGGTGGCTTAAAACGCGGTTTACATACACGTCTTCTTTTACAACAGAAAGAATACGGTAACGGTCGCCCTCGTTGTGCTTGTACTCAAATACTTCGCATTGCGCGCTTTGAGGAACAAACAAAAAATTGAACAACATGAAAAAAAGGAACATACTAACATTTTAACAGTTTTTCCGCATTTGCGCCAAGTATAAGTTGCTTTTCTACGGCAGAAAGCGCGCTTTCTTCCATAGCGGGCAGGTAGCGTAACTGCGGAAGAAGGGGAAAATCGCTTCCAAAAAGAATTTTTTCGCAAAGCCCAAGGGCTTTTACGGCGTTATAAATCCGCGAATCGTAAAGAAACGGGGTAGCGGAGGTGTCATAATACACATTGCGGAATTTTTCCTTTATTTCCTTCATAGTTTCGTAAAACAAAATACCGCCGCCGAAGTGGGCAAGAATCATTTTCAGGTTTTGGCTGTTAATTACAAACTGTTCTATCTTTTTAAGCGGTATATTGTTTTTTCCGGCGTAATAATGTCCCACAGGTTCGTTGACATGAAGTATCAAAGGGATATTCCGTTCGATACACGCGCCTGTAAGAACATGGGTTTCCTTTTTGTCGTCGATATTGAACCCTTGCCCATCCGGGTATAATTCGCCTATGCCTTTAAGTCCAGCGGCATAACAGCGTTCTATTTCTTTTTCCGCGCCCTTTTCGTTAGGCGACACCGAAATAAATCCAGTAAGTTTGCCTGGAAAACGGCGTACTTTTTCAATTACATAGTCATTTACAAAACGGCACAATCCCTGATCTTTAAACGCAAAACCAAAAATTACCGCGCGGTCAAAGCGCGATTCATCAAGAACTGCGATAACGTCTTCGGCGACAGCATATTTGTTATGAGGATTTTTTGAAAGCAGGGCAAAATATTTTTCTTTTTTCGCGTATTTCCGCCAGTTTTTAATTATTTCAGGCGGCGTTACATGAACATGAAAATCAATCTTCATCTTCATCTTCATTTTCTTCTTCCTCTATCCGAGGATGTCCCGCGCTAATACCGATTTTATTCAGCCCCTCAAGCAGAGGTACGCCGATAAACATCGCGCCCAGAGCGAATACGGCGCGTTCAATGGGCTGGACATAAGCAAGCGCTTTCCAGACTTCGGCAGGAAGATCGTACAGCACAAGGGAAAAAAAGTTTCCTGCGCCTGCGCCGCCGATAAGACCGCCAAAAGCGCACAACCATATCGCGGGAAATTTCAATAAACGGCTTTTGCTCGTAAGCAGACGTTTTGCAAAAATAATTCCCGTAATCATCACAGCAAAACCAAGCGCGTAGGAAACAAGAGGCAAGAGTATTATGCTCCTGCCCTTTTCCTGAGTGAACCAAAGAACGGTTCCAATAATATAAACGATAATTCCCCCGTTAACGATAAAACTTCCGTTTCTATTTATCATAACGGGCGGCCATTCTCCCCACGCGATACAGCCGGCGGTAAAGGCGGTAACAGTCCCGATAAGAAAAGTTACAGGACCCATCCACGCCGTATGCGGGGCGATTAAACTGCCGATAAAACCGCCCGCTGAGGAACACAGCGCACCCGCCACAGGACCGAAAAAAACTCCTGACAGCGGGGCTAGCGCCGAAGATACGGAAAAGACACTGCCGGTCCCCCAAATGGGAATGGTAGGCAGTATGTAACCAGCGGCGCAAACCGCCGCCCATACAGCGACAACGGCGGGGTGAATGTTTTCTGTTAATTTATTTTTCATATTGGACAATTCCGCTCCTGCTCATAACAGCCAATCTGACAGCATAATCGCATACAAGGGACATATTATGCGTAACAAAAATAATTGTATAGCCCTTTGAATGAAGTTCTTTTGCGATGTTCATTATATGAATACAGCCTTGCCAGTCCTGCCCGACGTCAACCTCATCAAAAATTAAAATTTTACAGCCCATTGCAATAACAGAGGCGATTACAACCTTCGTTCGATCCGCCCTGCGCAAAGCGTGCGGAAAAGCGTCTGTATCCGTAAGCCCTACGGCGGCAAGCGCATCTTGCACCCGCTTTTGAATCTCCGCCCCGGACAATTCCGCGTTCTTCAAGGCAAAGGAAACTTCGTTGAAAACAGAATCCGTAAAAAGCTGGCTGTCCGGGTTTTGCATAACAAAACCTATTTCCCTTGAAATGCCGGACACGGAAAGCTCTTTGGAATTTTTTCCGCGGATAAAAATATCCCCGGAAGAAGGCCGCAAAAGCCCCGTAATACTCTTTAACAAAGTTGTTTTCCCGCACCCGTTCTTTCCTATTATAGCGATAAAATCATTATCCGCTACCGTAAGATTTATATTTTCGATAGAAACATCCGCATCCTCAAAAAAATAACAAAAATCAGTTATCTTTACCGCTAGCGTTTGCTGTATATCGCTTTTACTTTTAACTGAAAAGACTTTTTCAATATCCGCCCCGCCCTTCTGCTGTATGCCGTTTTCCTCAAGCAGAGCGGAATTGGCGAAAATATTTTCCGCCGTATCACAGGCGGCAACGCGCCCGTTTTTTAGGACGCAAATCCTGTCCGCAAGAATGGATGCCGATTTACTGTCATGAGTAGCCATAATTACCGTTATCTGATACTTTTCCCTGAGATCGCGTAAAACAGAAATAACTTCCTCCGCTCCCTGCGGGTCAAGGCGGGATAGAGGTTCGTCCAGCACAAGAATTTTTCCGCCCATAGCCAGCGCCGAGGCAATTACAAGGCGTTGTTTTTCCCCGCCGGAAAGCGTAGAAGGAGAGCGATCTTCAAAACCGCAAAGACCTGCCGCAGAAAGCGCAAAATTGATTCTCTCTATAATTTCACTTGGCTGTAAAAGAAGGTTCTCAGGTCCGAAGGCTGTTTCTTCGCGGACGGACGAAGTAAAAAGCTGAGCGTCAGGGTCGTCCAGCACCATTCCGACTTTAAGGGCAAGGCGTGGAACTTGCGCGTCCCTTGTATTTTCGCCGTCTACGGTAACATTCCCCAAAAACCGCCCTGCGAAAATGTTGGGGATAATTCCGTTAAAGAGCCTGCAAAGCGTCGTTTTTCCCGCGCCGTTTCCACCCATTACCGCAAGAATTTCTCCGCGTTCAATCTGCAGACTTATATCCTCCAGCGCCCATTTTTTACCGCCGCGGTATGAATAAAAAACTTTTTCAAGATCGATAATTACAGACACCTGTTACCCTAAAATAAGAAACAATTTGCAAACAAAACTATACACGAAAAAAGTAAAAATCCTGCAAGGAACAGATAATCATGCACTTTCATTACGGATTTTTCAAGCCATGTCCTTGTTTTAAAAGCGCCAAAAGCCCTTGAATCCATGGCGACAGAAGCGGACTGCGCCTTCCGCATAGCGCCTAACACAAGCGGAACAACCAGGGAGGGATAGGCCTTTAATTTTATCACGAACCCTAAGAACTTTCTGTCCATAATTTTTCTTTTGTTCGCGTGTGTACCAAAGGTACAATTTTGCGCTGGTTTGCGGTAAACTCTTATTCTTTCTTCAAAAACATCACTTCCGCGCAATTTTTGAGCGTCCATGATGGTGCGTCCTTCTTCACGAAAAAGGGGAATCATATTAAAAGCGGAGCTAATGATGAAAGCTATACGGTAATTTGTGCAAAAACAAACAAAAGCGCGGGCAATTTTGTGTGAAGACGCTGTTTCCGTAAGTATTGGGAAAAGAAGCAGTAACGCAGAAAGACGGCAGGCAATAGTAAGACCGGAAAAAAGACCGTCCCGTTTCAGGGAAAAACCAAAAATCGGTTTAAATATATAATTTTCTCCTTCAGCAAAAAGAGTATGCGTAAGTATTACTAACAATGAAATGGTTATAATAGTTTTAACGCTTCTAAAAGGTATTTTCCACGCGATTCTAATCGTTAAAATTGAAATCAGCAATATGACACAAACTGGAAATTTGTCTACAACAAATGACAGAATTGTAAATATCAATATAAACAATATTTTTACACGGGTATCAATTTTATATATAAATAAATTTTTGTACTGCATAAATTTATTTTTATCAAAACTATATACAAAAAAATGAAAATGTACTATACTTATATTATCACTTATCAATAAAAGGAGTTAATGATGACTGATGCAAAAACACGTCTGGCAAACAGAGAACGTCAAAGGAAGTACCGTGAAGCGCACAGGGACGAAATTAACAAACAGCGAAAAGAACGGTACAAGAGTCGTATCAAAAGCGGAAAATGCCCGCGTTGCGGAGGCAAGGTAAAAAAAGGTTATACCTTATGCGCCGATTGTTGCGAATATCAGGCAAACTTAAACCGGAAGTATATCAAACAAAGAAAGAAAGCAGGTGGTAAAAAGAAAACTGTTAAAAAAACCGCCGCCAGAAAACCGGTAAAAAGAACTACAAGAAAAAAGTGAAATAAATTAAACATAAACGCCTGATCTTTTGTTAAATAACATTGCCAGAGGCAAACAGGTCAGGCAGTTTATAAACATCTTCAACATTATCTACAAGAATTCCACCCATACCCATTTCCAAAGGCAGGGCAATATCTATATCATAGCGATCCCCCACGGAAATACACTGCTGGACCGGCGTTCCGCAAAGTTCAGCCGCTTTTAAAAAGTGAATTTTATCAGGTTTTGAAAGTTTTACGGTATCCAGCCCGACAATTTTTTCCAGCAGACCATGCACTCCCAAAACAGAAAGGGTGCGTACCGCTACGGATACTGTATTATTGGTAACCACCGCAAGGCAAAAACGGGACTCAAGCACCTTAAGAACACAGCGAAGCTGATTGTCAGGCGCAAGGTAGTCTTCCGGCCGAAAAAGTTCGTCCCTCCAGCGTATATTTTCTTCCATAGATACGCCAAAAGCCAAAAGAGCGTTGGAAAGGCTGACAGTCTGACCTCCATGATCTTCCGCCCACTTTTTACGGTATTGCGAAACTTCGTCATTCATCTGTTCAAATGTTTTTCCTTTTAATTGCGCAAGGCGTTTTACCGGAAGGTCTATCTGGGTTTTCGCGTATTCATCGTGGGTGTAAAGGGTGTTATCCATATCAAAAAGAATCGCAGGATTTGAATACTCGGCGGGCAGTTTGTATATTTTCATTCTGCGCCGCTTTGATTAAATGGCAATTCGTTCTGCGGCTCGGGAACCAGAGTTTGAGAAACCAGACGGTTAATGATAACGGAATTGTCCAGCAGGCTGGAAACGGACTGATTTTGATGAAGGCGGGAAATTACATGGGCAAAAAGCCGTGAAATGTTTACATTAATATACCATTCGCGCTTTACAACCTCTTCCTGATAAACCGCGTTAGTTCCGATGATACGGTAAAAAAGCCCTTCGCAGTAGGCTTCGTCAAAATGGGAAATTGCGCTACCTGAAAAAAGCGGCAAACTTATGGCGCAGATGATTTTACGCGCGCCGTTTTCTTTCAGATGCCTCATGCCTTTTATCAGCGTGCCGCCAGTCCCCAAAAGATCATCAGCCATGAAAACTGTTTTGTCTTTTACGTTTCCCAAAAGGCGTATCTGCGAAATGTTGGACTGGGACGCATCCTTACTGACTTTGGAATAATCTCTTTCCTTATATAACAGCGCCAAAGGTTTTTTAAGCGCGGAAGCGTAAAACTTATTGCGGTCTACGGCTCCCGTATCTGGGGAAACAACGACAAAATCATCATTTAGAATTCCGTCCATTTTAAACAGTGTGTTAATTATCTGGTAACTGGCGTGCAGGTTTTCAAGGCGCAATTTATCAAAAGCGTTGATAATATCTCTGGAATGAATATCAAGGGTGATTATGTGATCCACCCCCAAACTTTCAAAAATTTTCCCGATACGGCTCGCGGTAAGTCCTTCCCTGCCCTTCGCCTTGTGCTGTCTTGAATATGGGTAATTGGGTATTACAAGAGTAACCCTCTCGGCTCCCGCCTGACGCGCCGCGTCCACTGTAACAAAAATTGTCATAAGATGATCGTTTGTAGAAAGGCTATTGACCTCTCCTGAAGAAAATTTTACAGGATAGCGGTTTTCAACATCTTGAAAAATATACACGTCTTTGCCGCGAATAGATTCTTCTATTTCGGATTTTATCTCCCCGTTGGGAAACAGGGTAAACTTAACAGGAACTTTGAACTGCCCGCTATGCATTCCGTTTCCGCTCTGTGAATGAGGGCTGTGGGCTACAATCCTGTTGATTAAATCGATCTGTAATTCCGCCTGTTCCGCGGCAATATTGTAACGCTGGGCAAGTTTGTTCACCGTCTGCTGGTGGTTATGGCGGTACTTTTGCTTTAAGTGGGCAATTACTTCATCGGCAAAAACTTCCCCTCCCGGACACGCTATTATCGCAAGATTTGCCGAATTAAAGTATTTCATTATTACAGATATTTTCTTACATTATTAAAATACATTCAAGAGGTCCATCTGCGACTCCTTTCCACCGCCCTGTGCCAGCCGCCGATCAATTCATTTCTTTTTTCCACATCCATTCGCGCCTCAAACTCACCCTGTTTCCGCCAGAGTTCTTTTACTTCCGCCTGATTCTTCCAGAAACCTACGGTAATTCCGGCAAGGCAGGCGGCCCCCAGGGCGGTTGTCTCCCTAACCGCCGGCAGTATGATAACAGCCCTGCAGACATCGGCCTGAAACTGCATGAGGAATCTGTCCCTGCTCGCGCCTCCGTCAACTTTCAATTCCCTGATTCTAACGCCAAGATCATTTTCCATCGCCTGCAGAAGATCCATCACCTGATACGCTATTGATTCCTGAGCCGCCCTGATAATGTGCGCGCGTTTTGTCCCGCGGGTTATCCCTACGATACAACCGCGCGCGTACATGTCCCAATACGGCGCGCCAAGACCTGTAAAGGCGGGAACAAGGTAAACGCCGCCTGTATCTTTAACGCGCGATGCGTAATACTCGCTGTCCGCGCTGTCGGTAATAAGACGCATTTCGTCCCTTAACCACTGGATAACCGCGCCGCCTGTAAAGACCGAACCTTCCAGCGCATACTGAACTTCTTTGCCGAAACCAGCAGAAATAGTTGTTAAAAGACCGTTAGCGCTGACGGCGGCGTCTTTGCCTGTATTAATAAGCAGGAAACAGCCCGTGCCGTAAGTGCATTTCACATCCCCTTTTTCAAAACAGCACTGGCCGAATAACGCAGACTGCTGATCGCCCGCGTTACCCGCAATCGGGATTTCCGCGCCGTCGATGTTGGCTGTCCCGAAAATTGCGCCTGAAGGTTTTACCTCCGGCAATATCGCGCGTGGTATATTGAGAGCCGACAGAAGCCTGTCGTCCCAGTCAAGTTTGTGAATGTCAAAAATCATTGTTCTGCTCGCATTGGTGTAATCGGTAACGTGCGCCTTCCCTCCTGTTAATTTCCAGATGAGCCATGTGTCTACAGTGCCAAAAAGAATTTCCCCTTTTTGGGCGCGTTCTCTGACTCCATCGACATTATCAAGTATCCATTTAATTTTTGTCCCAGAAAAATAGGCGTCCGGTATAAGGCCTGTCGTCTGTTTTATATAATCGCTAAGCCCGTCTTTTACAAGCGCATCTACAATGGCGGACGTTCTTCTGCATTGCCACACAATCGCGTTATATACGGGCTCGCCCGTATTTTTATCCCAGAGAATTGTCGTCTCACGCTGGTTTGTAATGCCGATGGCGGCAATGTCCTTTATGTTTATCTTTGTTTTGAGGATAAGGTCAATCATCACTGTGTACTGTGTGGAATAAATTTCCAGCGGCTCATGTTCCACCCACCCCTCACGCGGATATATCTGCGTAAACTCCTTTTGCTCAATTCCAGTAATATTCTGCTCGTGGTCGAACAAAACCGCCCGCGAACTTGTTGTGCCTTGATCCAAAGAGAGAATATATTTAGCCATGTTTCTATGATATATAGAAAATAAAATTTACGCAATATTCTTAAAGACTATTTCTTAGAGGCATAGGGTTACAAAAGACATCTCGCAGAGACGCAAAGACGCAGAGTTTTTGTCCGAAGGCTACTCTACTTATATATGTTATCTCATTCGGCGTTTGGGTTGTAACTGCGCCATTGGCTGACTCGTTTATTTTTTCTTTCTTTCCCTGATCCAAATTACGTTTATATTTTCTCTCTCTTGAACTATTTATAATTCATGATGATCCGCTGTTATTTCTGTATTTATTTTTATAGGCGCTATTTTTATATCTTTCAACAATTTTAATGCCGTTCGTTTACTAGAGTTGTTTTGACAGGCGCGTTCACTTTACCCTGCATAGAATTGCGGCAATGTTTTTTTCACAATAGGTGTTACCTATGTCTTTGGAGCTTACCCGTATTGTTTCGTGAGGTTTGTGGTAAAAGATTCTTTTCGGATAGCCCAACCCCATTAACTCTGCTTTACAAAGTCATCAATAGATTTAACTATTTCGTCAAACTCGCTGTGCAGTAAATTTTCTGAAATTTTATTCAGCAATTCCGTCGTGGAAGGCGGCCATGTCTTTTCTTTTATTTCCATTAATAAATATTTTGCGGCTTTTTTGTTATAAATAGCGCATGATGAGCGGATTCCGAGCAGTTTTTCTTTTAAGAATTTATGGCTTGAATCATCGTCGCTAACAGCTTCTTTTTCTGCGGCATTTTCACTCTCTAATTTATTAATCAAATCATAAAGCAGTTCCAAAAATGACGGCAGTTCCGACAAAATATATTTGATATTTTTATCACGCCCCGCTTGTTCAAGCCTTGCCGCGTAATCTGAAAGTTCTTCTTTGCCTATGTTTGCAAGGGCGCTTTTCATACCGTGAATATTGATAATAAATATTGATAAATCATCGCTTCTGCGCCCCTTATTTACATATATTGTCTCCAGTATAGACGCGCTTTTTTTTGCGTCACGAAGAAAGAATTCTATTAACTGACGGCTAAAAGACGAGTATTGAATGGCATTGGACAAACTTTCTTTTTGCCTCCGCGCCTCTTCAATTACAGCGGCCGGTTGTTTATCGCGCACCAGTTTATTAAGCGTAGCATTAAGTTGACGAATATCTATCGGCTTGGAAATATAACCGTCAAAACCATTATTAAAAAACATTTCCGCCTGTCCGGCAAGGGCATTCGCCGTCAGCGCGACAATAGGCTCTTTATAACCAAGATTACGGATTATTTTCGCGGCTTCAATACCGTCCATTCTTGGCATCATATGATCCATAAAAATAATATCGTATTTAGAACCGCTTCTGACTCTTTCTATCGCCTCAAATCCGCTCATCGAAACATCTATCGACAGCCCGTACGGGGACATAAGCCCCTTTGCGACATACAGATTCGTTTCAACGTCATCTACTACCAATACGCGTCCATAGGGCATAAAATCACGCTTTACTTGTATGGTTCTTACTCTGGACGCGCCGTCAAGATTATGATGCATAAGGTTTTCAGCAAGTTCCTTCCCGATAGTTTCAGAATCTAAAAGTTTCTGAGGCAACCTCACAATAAAAACCGAGCCTTCGCCAGGGGTACTGTCTATTGAAATACTGCCATTCATCAGACGGATTAAATTCATTGTAATATTCATACCAAGGCCTGTTCCCTCGGTTCTGCGGTTCGCTTCCATATTAAAACGTGAATATTCGGTTCCTAAACTGCTCAATTGTTCCTTTGTCATTCCCTGACCTGTATCAGTTACGGTGAATACAATCGTTATGTTATCGCCGTAACTTTGTTCGGAAGCAACCGTCATGCTAACCGTTCCTTCGTCCGTATACTTAAACGCATTAGAAAGGATGTTATTAAGAATTTGTTTAATGCGCAGTTCGTCGCCCAAAAGCACTAACGGTACGTCTTCGTCTATTTCCAGAATAAATTCGATCGGTTTGCTTTCGTAACGCATTATATTCAATTGAACGGTATCATTTATCAGACTTGCAATATCATATTGAGCGAGAGCCAGCTCCAATTTACCGGCTTCTATTTTGGAAAGGTCCAATATGTCGTTGATTATACCAAGCAGTAAATCGCCCGAATTGTAAATTCTTTCAAACGCTTCCTTTACAGGTTCCAGAAGCGTATTATCCTGAAGTTGAATTTCCGTAATACCCAAAATAGCGTTCATAGGCGTACGAATTTCATGGCTCATTTTTGCAAGGAAATTGCTCTTCGCCTTACTGCTTTCTTCGGCAATTTCCGCTTTGCGCGTTTCGGCAATTTTGGCTTTTTGCTCGCTTAAGTCTCTCATGTACTCAATAACAGTATATTCGTCCTTGTATTTGACGCGAATACAGTAAACATCCACCGGAATTTGTTCGCCGTTCAGTTTTTGGTGCATCCATTCAAAATTGGAATAACCTTCCTCCAGCGCTTTTGTAACAAGGGCAATGCCTTTATCTTTCGACGGGTTACCATCCGGCTGATACTCCGGCGATAACATTATGAATTTTTCGATAAATTCATACTTGCTGGATAGCTCAAACATTTTTGCCGTTTCCTGATTGCAGTCGATTAAATCCAGATTCTTATCCCAGAAAAGTATGCAAAGCGGAGCCGCGTCTATCATTATCTGCGTACGCTCGTCGGCTTCGCGCATTTTATTCATTTGTATATTGCGGTTAACGGCGCTACTCATCATCAAACCGGCGGAAGTCAATATGCTGATTTCTTCGGTAGAAAACGTACGCTCATTTCTGCAGTCGTCAATACTAAAGAATCCCCAAAACCCGCCTTCCAAAAACATTGGGATAATAACGATGGATTTCATTTCATAATACCCAAGGAAAGCCTGGTCCTCTTCCGGCATATCCCTAAGCGGCATATTTATATGTTCGCCGCGTAAAAAAAGCGCCTCCCATTCCTTTTTCATGCTGTATGGAAAATGAAGACCCATAGGAACACCCTTGCATTTTTCGCCGTATTCACTAAGCCATTCGTATCTAAGTACAAAATGCAGTTCATCTTCGACCATTTCGTTGCGCCAAATTTGAACACGGTCAACATCCAAACAGCGCCCGATAAGCTCAAAACTTCTTATCATAGATGTCTCAAAAGAACCCGCGTTATTACTTGACAAAAGGATTGTCGCGGCGCTGTTAACCATATCAAGCAGATGCGTACGCTGTTCAATCATTTTTATTATTCTTTTTTGCTCGCGTAAATCCCGCGCGTACGATATGATAATAAAATCGTTTTTGTACCTCGTCCGTATAAGCGTAATTTCACACGGTATTGGTTCTCCGTCAGGTTTTTTATGCTCCCATTCAAAATGATTAAAACCCGTCTCCATCGCCGATTTTATAACTTCAATACTCTTCTCTTTTGAATATGAACCATCAGGCTGACGTTCGGGAGAAAACGTGTAAAACTTTTCAAAATATTCTTTCTTACTTGATAAACCAAACATATCCAAAGTAGTTTGATTACAATCGATAATATGAAAATTTTTATCCAAAAAAGACATGGCTATAGGATTGCTGTCGGACATAAGCTGCATTCGTTCGTCAGAAGCGGCTTTTAACGCGGAAATTCGCAGTAACATTCCGCCAAGAAAAGCGGCAAATATCACGCCAAGCACGGAAAGAATTATCGCCAGATTTCTTGTACTCTGATAATAATTATCTTTCGGCGTTACAACGCCCATGTACCAGCCATTATAAAGTCTTTGAAGAAATACAATACTTTCAACTCCCCTGTAGTCTCTGGTTACAGCCCCGGAAACACTGCCTTTTTTTTGCAGTTCGCCAGAATAAGCGGCGATACCGCTTTTTATATCCAGTAATATCATACCCAGCAAACTGGGTTCCTGATGGGCGATTATTTGCGTATTTTCGTCCATTAAAAATCCGTATCCGTCTTTTGTAAACCGCGTATCAATGGCGTATTGCTTGATTTTATCAAGGTGTATACCCAAAGCGATAATTCCCAGCGGACTGCCGTCATCGTCAAAAATACGGCGCGCGAATGTTAATGAAACATTACCGGAAATTGCGTCAACATAAGGCTGAGTAGTTGCGATTTCCCCGTCTGCGTTAACAGCCGCCGTATACCACGTTTGTTCCGAAGAATCAAAATTTCCATCAGGATTTTTTCCGTTTGAGCCGGCTATGAATTTCCCGCCAAAAACATCAAGAACCGCATAAAAACCAATAACTCCAAACATCCGCTTGTCAGATTCCGCCCGCACATAACTGTTAATGTGATATATATATTCCTGCACATTGTTCACGGTATTACCGGCAATAATCATTCCACGTATGGTTTCGGCAACGCCCGCAAGCAGTGTTTCCGGTTCTTTCAATTCGGCTTTTATGTTGGCTTCCGTATAAAAAATCGCTTCTCTTGCTTTATCTTGTAAATTTACGCGCTCTGCCTTACTTACAAAAGAATAACTGAAAATCACCATTAACGCAAAAGCAAGCAAGACGGCAACTGCCTGCGCATACCTTTTAATAACCGCCATGGTTATACGCAATATTGACAACATTATAATTTTGCCCTTACTGCCTTAAATTGGTCCTTTACTGTAAAAAAAACTTCAGCTATTCTAGGATCGTAATGAACGCCGGCGTTATCCATTATTATCTGCACCGCCTCTTCGTCCGTAAAAGCTTTCTTATACGGTCTCTCTGAAACAAGAGCGTCGTATACATCCACAATAGCCATAATACGCCCCTGCAGGGGGATTTTTTCTCCTTTTAAGCCGCGCGGATAACCCTTGCCGTCCCATCGTTCATGATGACAACCTGCAAACAATCTTGCACTGTGTAAAAATTCATCTTCTCCCGTTTTTGAAATTATTTCATCAATTATCATTTCACCTTCGACTGTATGGGTTTTTATTAATTCGTACTCATCATCTGTAAGTTTATCGGGTTTGTTAACAATAATATCGCTAATAGATATTTTTCCAAGATCGTGCATACGCGCGGAAGAAACTATTTTATCAACGTCCCAATTGCGGATTTCATCAAGATAAACTCCGCGCTCTTTCATTTCCTCTATTAATATTTTGATATAAATTGAGGTGCGTTCAATATGTCCGCCCGTACCCTTGTCCCTGTTTTCCACCATGTCCGCGAGAACCGACACTATGTTGTTTTGAAGGCGGTGCAATTGCGCAGTACGCTCGCGGATTACCTGATCAATATCCAGATGAGTCTTTATGCGGTTTAATAGCACGGGCGCGGAAAACGGTTTTGTAACAAAATCTACAGCGCCCATTTCAAACCCGCGCGCTTCCACGTCCGCGTCAGTGCGGCCTGTCAAAAACATGATGGGAATTTCGCTGAATTTATCCTTGGACTTCAGTTTCGTCAGCGCTTCAAAGCCGTTCATTTCCGGCATTTCTATGTCCAGAAGAATTAAATCGGGGACAACTTTTTCCAAAAAAGCGAACATACTTGCCGCCGACGGCATTGTCATAACGCGGTATTGGTCTTCCAACGCCGCCTCTGCCATTGTCAGGTTAGTATCGCTGTCGTCAACGACAAATATGGTCTTCATGGCGGAAACCGCGCTTTAGAACGGACGATCCGCCAGATATTTGTACTCTTTCCAAACTCTTTCCGCCTGCGCTTTCGCTTTTGAGAGCAGGGCATCGGCGCGGTCAGGGTTGGCGGCTTTCAGGCTCTTGAAACGCACTTCCTTGTACATAAAATCCTCTATGCTAGTAGTCGGGTCTTTTGAGTCAAGCTGGAAGGGGTTTTTCCCCTGTTCTTTCAGCCGCGGATCGTAGCGGTACAGCGGCCACAGACCGCTTGTTACAACAGCCTTACCCTGCTCAAGCCCTTTACTCATGTCAATTCCGTGGTTGATACAATGCGAGTACGCGATAATAAGCGACGGACCGTCGTAAGATTCGGCTTCGCGGAACGCCTTTATCACCTGCGGCATATTTGCGCCTAACGAAACTTTGGCTACATACACATAGCCGTAACTCATCGCTATCGCGCCAAGGTCTTTCTTTGTAATTTCCTTTCCTGCGTAGGCAAATTTCGCTATTGCGCCGACAGGCGTCGCTTTGGACATCTGTCCGCCGGTGTTTGAATAAACTTCGGTGTCCATGCACAAAAGATTTACGTTCTTGCCGGAAGCGATAACATGATCCAGTCCGCCAAACCCGATGTCGTAAGCCCAGCCGTCTCCGCCGAACGCCCAAACAGACCGTTTTACAAAATAGTCGGCTAACGAAACAAGAAGTTTCGCAGTCGGCTTGTTGTCGTTTTTAAGCGCCGCTTTAAGCTCGTCAATGTTTTTGCGCAATTCGTCAATCGCCGAGTCGTCAGCCTGATTATTGGAAAGAATCTTATCGATAATCGCTGTGGCAATTCCTTCGCTCTTCGCCTTTTCGGCAATTTCGCGGGCGTGAACGGCGAGCTTGTCGCTTGTAAGACGGAAGCCCATCGCAAATTCAGCCGCGTCTTCAAACAAACTGTTCGACCATGCCGGCCCGCGTCCGTCCGCGCGCTGGCAGTAGGGAGTGGTCGGCAGGTTCCCGCCGTAAATTGAGGAACAGCCTGTGGCGTTGGCAATAATCGCGCGGTCGCCGAACAACTGCGACATAAGTTTAACATAAGGAGTCTCACCGCAACCGCCGCAAGCGCCTGAGAATTCAAACAGCGGACGCTTGTAGGCAAGCGATTTCGCCGTTGTAAGTTCGCCCGCCTGCGTTTCGGGCAACGAAAGGAAGTAATTCCAAACGGCAACCTGTTCAGCGTGGAACTCATGATCGTCAGCGTAAGATTTCCATGTAAGAGCCATCGGCTTGCTTTCGTCTTTGCACATAGGACAAATATTGAAACAGACACCGCAACTGTAGCAGTCTTCGCAGGCAATAACGAGCGCCGCTTTTTGTCCGGCTACCGCTTTTGGTTTAATTTCGGCAGTCTTAAATCCTTTCGGCGCTTTCGCAACCTGATCGTCTGTAAGATTTTTCATGCGCATACAGGCATGGGGACATACAACGGTACAGTTACCGCACTGGATACAGGCTTCCGGATTCCAAATAGGAACGCGCTCCGCGACAGACCGTTTTTCGTACTGGGTAGTCGCTGTCGGAAATGTTCCGTCTTCGGGAAGTTTGCTGACAGGCAGGATGTCGCCTTCCTGTATCGACATAGTTCCAAGAACTTCCCTGATCCATGAATCCTTTGCGGTGGCAAAGGGTTTTTTCATGTGGATATTTCCTTCGGTTTTGGAAGGATACTTCACTTCCTCAACGGCGTTCAATGAAGCGTCAACGGTTTTGTAGTTCTTTTCAACCACGTCCGCTCCCTTTTTACCGTAAGAATGTTCAATATGTTCCTTCATGCGCTTAACAGCTTCCGCTTCCGGAATTATGCCGGAAATTTTAAAATAAGCGGCCTGCATAACCGTGTTGATACGGTTGCCCATGCCTGTGTTACGTGCAATCTCAGCCGCGTCTATAACGTAAAACTTCAATTTTTTGTCGATTATGCGCTGTTGCGCCTCTACGGGAATATTCTTCCAAACATCCGCCGCTTTGAACGGGCTGTTAAGAAGGAACGTGCCGCCGTCCTTGAGTTTCGGAAGCATATCGTACATTTCCATGTAGGCAAATTTGTGGCAGGCGAGAAAGTCCGCAGAGTTGATAAGGTACGGACGCCTGATAACGCCCTTGCCGAAACGGAGGTGCGAAACGGTAAAACCGCCTGATTTTTTTGAATCGTAGGAGAAGTACGCCTGCGCGTTAAGTTCAGGCTTCGCCTCGCTGATAATTTTAATTGAGTTTTTGTTCGCGCCGACAGTGCCGTCCGCGCCAAGCCCGTAGAACAAGGCTTCGTTTAAACCCTCTTCCTCCAATACAAAATTAGGATCGTAATCCAAACCCTTGCCAAGAACATCATCCTTAATACCAACAATGAAGTTGGCAATTTTTTTGCCGGCAAGATTTTCAAAAACAGATTTAACCATTGCGGGGGTAAATTCTTTTGAACCCAGTCCGTAGCGTCCGCCGATTACGGCTGGAGAACCTTTAAACTCGCCGCAAGCCTGCATTTCCGCGATAGCGGTTCGGACATCTTCGTATAAAGGCTCGCCTAAAGCGCCCGGCTCTTTTGTGCGGTCTAAAACGGCGATGGCTTTAACCGAAGAAGGCAGGGCTTTTACAAACAGTTTTGCGTCAAACGGACGATACAGTCTTACTTTTACGATACCTGTTTTTCCGCCCTTGCTGTTAAGGTAGTCGATTGTCTCTTCGCAAGTGTCCGCGCCGGAACCCATTATTATGACTACATTTTCCGCGTCTTTCGCTCCGTAGTAATCGAAAATATGATACGCTCTGCCTGTCAGTTTTGCGTATTTGTCCATTTCAGCCTGCACAATACTTGCTACTTTTTCGTAATATTTATTCACTCCTTCCCTGCTCTGGAAATAGGTGTCGGGGTTTTGCGCAGTTCCGCGGATACTTGGTTTTTCGGGAGTAAGCCCCCTTGCGCGGTGCGCGGTCACAAGGTCGTCATCTATCATCTGGCGCATTACATCGTAGGAGATTTCCTCGATATTTTGCAGTTCGTGGCTGGTGCGGAAACCGTCAAAGAAATGAAGGAACGGCACGCGGGAACGCAAGGTTGAAGCGTGGGAAATACACGCCAAATCCATAACTTCCTGAACATTATTGGAAGCCAGCATAGCCCATCCCGTCTGGCGGCAGGCCATTACGTCCTGATGATCGCCGAAAATTGAAAGGCTGGACGTAGCCAAAGCGCGCGCCGATATATGGAAGACAGTTGAAGTTAATTCGCCTGCGACCTTGTACATGGTAGGAATCATGAGCAAAAGCCCCTGAGAAGCGGTAAAAGTTACGGAAAGCGCCCCTGTCGTCAGCGCTCCGTGAACAGCCGCCGCGGCTCCCGCTTCGGACTGCATTTCTACAACATTCGGGACAGTTCCCCAGATGTTTTTACGCCCCTGCGCGGAAAACTCGTCGGAGAGTTCGCCCATCGGGCTTGAAGGGGTAATCGGATAAATCGCGATTACTTCGCTAAGAGCGTGCGCCACGTAGGCGGCCGCATTGTTTCCGTCGATCATTACTTTGTTTTTTTCAGCCATTTTTCTTCCTCATTGTTATGGTAGATAAGATAGGGAAATTATACTCCGTTAAGAGATGAAAATCAAGCGCAATATAGGCAAAACACCACTATTCATATCTTGAAAAACCCAGTATAATCTGACAATGAAGAAAAACATTGTATTTTTAACAATTATTATTGTTACCTTTGTTCTTTTGGGGTGTAAAGGAAAATCAGATTCCGGTGAAGGGAAAGAAAATTTCGACAAAGACGCTTCTTACGCGCTTGGCATGAACATTATCGAAAATTTGTCCGCCGATGGAATTGTTCCGAATTCAAAACAGTTCTTTTTGGGAATTGAAGACACGCTATCAGGCGGTAAAACACGGTTTACCCAGGAAGAAGCCTTACAGATAATTCAAACGGCTTATACTGCCATGATGGAAAAAAGATGGAATGAAGCCATGCAAAAAGGAATCGATTTCCTTGTTGAAAACGGCAAGAAATCCGGCATAATAACAACACCCAGCGGTCTGCAATATGAAGTTATAAAGGAAGGAAACGGTAAAAAACCTTCCGCCACTAACATAGTTAAAGTAAACTACGAAGGCAGATTAGTTGACGGGACAATTTTTGACAGTTCTAACCACTCTCCGGTAGAATTTCCTCTTAACGAGGTTATAAAGGGGTGGACAGAAGGGTTGCAACTGATGAGTGTAGGTAGTAAATATAAATTGTATATACCGTCGGAACTTGCTTACGGAGCAGGCAGAGCAGGTACTATTCCACCGAATTCCGTATTGATTTTTGAAATCGAGCTTCTCGATATAATAAATTAAGGAAGGTAATTATGAAGAAACTATTTGTTATCGTATGTCTGTTGCTCCCCATGATGTCTTTGCAGGCAAAGGCAATTCAGGAAGATTACAAAAACGCAGATGAAAAAGCCCGTATAAGTTACGCTTTCGGAATGTTAGTGGCTTCCAATCTGAAGTCGATTGATCTGGAACTTGATTACAAAGCGCTCTCTGACGGCATAAAAGCAATGATAGAAAACCTTGAGCTCGAGTTCACCGAGCAGGAAGCGATGGAAATTGTCGAGGCCGCTCTTCAGAAATCCATGGATAAAACATCGGAAGAAAATGAACGCCGCGAAATTGAATTTCTTGCAAACAACAAACAGAGACCTGAAATTAAAGTTACGCCGTCAGGTCTCCAGTACGAAATTATTACCGAGACAGACGGAGAAAAACCGGACGGAAAATCGATAGTCAGAGTATATTACACAGGAACCTTTACAGACGGAACTCCTTTTGACAGCTCCAACGAAGATGAGGGCGCTTATATTCCGCTTGAAATGGTTATAAGCGGCTGGACAGAGGGGTTAATGCTGATGAGTGTCGGAAGCAAATACCGTTTTTACATTCCATCTGAACTGGCTTACGGAAAAGAAGGAATTCAGTCGATTATCCCTCCGTATTCAACATTGATCTTTACGGTAGAGTTACTTGAAATTACGGAAGGGGAAGATTCAGAGGAATAATTTTCGCAGAGAAATTTTTGGCTGTTAATGACGTTGCCCGCCCCCCCATAAAGCAATGTGGAGCATTGCGGGAGTGGGTGAGGGAGACGTGGGAATGGCAAAGCTATGACCTAGCCAACCGAACCCTAGCCACCTACCGGCGGCGTACATTAACAGTCCTGTATGCGCATCGCCGCCTTACGGCGGCTCGGGCTACAAAAAAATGTCGCATACAGCCATAACATTATGCGCCGTAACGTCTAAAAATTTATTCAAATATATTTTATAGTAACAAAACACAACATATACTGAACTTGTTCGACAACTGCGAACCTTCGGTTCGAGTTGGTTGTCTCATGTCAGCTACGCTGACCAGTCTTGCGGTTTTTCAGGCTATAAGCCTGCGAACGCGGACTTTAGTC
>JAITUY010000154.1 GCA_031286095.1 Treponema sp.
TCAGAAGCGTTCCTAATAGCCAAATACAGTATCTTAAATATAGCATCGTCATTTACAAAGATCAATTTGTTTTTAATGACTTTGCGCAAAGAAAAATTTAACGACTCAACAGCGTTAGTTGTATAAATCGCTTTACGGATTTCAGGCGGGTACTTGTAAAACTCGCTCAAGTCATTCCAATGCCTCTGCCATGACTGGTATATCATCGGATATTTGTCATTCCATTTCTTACCGAAATCTTCCAAAGCGTCGCACCCGGCCTCCTCGCTGTTAGCTGAATAAACAGCCTTCAGATCCGCGCACAGTTTCTTAAGGTCTTTGCAGGAAACAAACCTAGTTGAATTCCTGACCATGTGGACTCGGACTAAAGTCCGCATGCACAACTGGATACGCGTCTACGGGTAGATTGCGCGTAAAACGTCGGGAAAGCCCGTCAACCCGTCCATGCAGGCGATGAGTATGTCTTCCACACCCCGGTTTTTAAGCTGGGTTAACACGTCCATCAAGAGGGGAACCTTCGCCCTGCCGGGCTCGGTTGAGGATACCAGAATTTAGCCCCTTCGTTTTCCACTATCCATAGCCCTCGGACTTTAGTCCGCAACCTCCTTTTGACCCTCAAAATTGACCCCTAATGCCACATATACGCTCTTATTGCAACTTTCACCGTCCTCGCGGCTCTTGATGCGCAGGGTGTCCAGATACATTATCGCGTAGGATTTCTCAAGAGACCGGTTCTGCCATTCCCTGACTTCTTCAAGGACGTCATTCGTGACGCGGCTTATCAGATCAAGCGACACTTCCACGTTGTAAACTTTTTCAAGATGTTTCTGGATATTGCGGTCGCTCATCCCAAACGATTACATTGATATAATCTGATCGTTGAACAGCGGCACGCGCTTTTCATGCTTGGGGACTATGACAGGCTCGAACGTCCCCTTCCTGTCCCGGGGAACTTCAATGATCGTGTTTTGATTTTCAAGTATGACTGTTTTTTCCGTGTGCTCGTTTTTGCTGTTCCCTCTGTTGTCCCCGGCACTGGAATTCTTTTCATATCCAAGATGTCCAGTCATTTCCGCTTCAAGCGCTCGCTGGAGTATCCTTCCGGTTAACTGTTTTATTAAGCCATCCGGTCATACAACTTCGTCCTGCGTTAGCCCGCGGAAGTCGATATTATCAAGCAGTTGGTCGATAATATACTTTTCTTTTTTCTCTTTCTTTCGTGCCATGACCATAATCTCTCCTTCAGTATTTCTACCACTTTATGACCATTTACATAATTTCTATGATAGGCTCTCTGCGAGATGTTTTCCTTCAATCCTGCCTCCGCGAGAGGAAATCTCAGAAACATCTGACTATTGATTTTTATAATTACTTTATACTATGATTTTTAACTATGGAAGTTATCTATATCTTTTGTGAATTCAACCGTATGCGCGTCCCTATTTCCGGCTTTGATAATCGTTTCTGCCGGTTTTTTACCGCGCGTGGCTGGATGCTGGATAATGCGCGCAATGAACTTACAATAGAAAAAAATATAAACGCCAATCAATTTAGCAGGGATTTTCAAGGCGTTCCTTTTGTACTGATTAAGAATCAATCTCCTTTTATCAGTGTATTTAGTTTTTTTGGGCGTTCCTGGGATCAGGCAGAATATTCCACACCTGTTACGCTTCCGCCTGTTTTGTCTGACAAATTTCCCAAGCACTGGGAATTTAAACTTGAAAACGAGCTTCGTTCAAGAAAATACAGCCGTCATACCATTTTTGTTTATATTTACTATAACCGCCTTATGTGCAATAATCTTCAAAAACCGCCTGAAGAAATTCAGCCTGACGACATTAAGCAATTTCTTGCTGGCGTTGAAAAAGACAAAGATTATTCCGCGTCATCAATGAATCTTGCCATCAGCGCCATCAAATTTTTTTACAAAAGAGTTTTACAAAAAGATATTTTAAGGGAACAGCGCAGACCTCATCAAGACAAACGTCTTCCCGTCGTTCTTTCAAAAGACGAAATAAAAAGAATGCTCATGTCCGAAAAGAATTTTAAGCACCGCGTTCTTTTGATGATGGTATACGCCTCCGGTCTGCGGGTCAGCGAAGTAGTGCGCCTTAAACGTCAGGACATAGACATAGCAAGGAAATCGATCATTGTAAGTTCCGGCAAAGGGCGCAAAGATCGTTACACGATCATGTCTGAAATGGTAATTAATGCCCTTGCCGATTATTATTCGCGGTATAATATTACCAATTGGCTTTTCAGCGGCTCCAACACTGGTAAACATTTAGCCATTCGTTCCGCCCAGCACATATTCAAAGACGCGCTCAAAGAAGCCAAAATCGCAAAAGCCGCTTCAATTCACTGTCTGCGCCATTCCTTTGCCACCCACTTACTGGAAAGCGGGACTGATATCCGCTATATTCAGGAACTTCTTGGTCACTCCTCGGTTCGTACTACCGAACGCTACACCCACGTCGCCCGCCGTAAAACTTTGGCAATTATCAGTCCGCTTGACACCATAGATGAGTGGGAGTAGGACGCAGACAAATAGTTTATATTGAATTATTATAGAAAAAAAATATGTAAGGTATAGTAATTGACAGACAGATATTGCCGGAACCAAGTTAAAATTAATACAATGGAAAAATATATGTAAACAATATTATATATACCAATTGTTTTTTATTAGAAAAAAATAAAAATGCTAACCAATAGCAAGATAAAACATTATATGGTAAAAGTAAAACTAATGCAAAAAAAGAGAAACGGTTTAGAGCGTATACAAGTTTTTAAAATTAACGATGTTAAATATTTCTCACATTGTGAGCTACGCGAAATAAAAAATTAATTGCGTATTCATTGGCGATCATCTTTTTCTTGAAAGTATTATTAATAAGCGGTAAAATGCATATACAAAGCGAAGTTGTAATGTATACGACAATTTTTGACGCATATAGGGAGTTAAGTGCAATTGGTGCTAAAGTTTTATGTAAATAATTGAATTGTTGTAGATGTTTTATTGACATATTTTAATTAAAAATATATAAATTTAATTACAGCTTCCTGGAGGAAAAATTATGGAATTTAAAACAAATAAAAATTATAAAGGTGATAAAGGAAAAAATTATTTTCATATATTGGCAAGAGGTATTATAATTGATTCTGATTATATATTAGTTGCAAAAGCAAAAAATGCAGATAATACTTTCTTGCCTGGCGGTCATTTAGAATTTAATGAAAATTTAAAAAAGGCATTGGAAAGAGAAATATCAGAAGAAATGGGGATAAATTGCAATATTGGTGAATATATTGGATGTGTTGAAAATAAATGGATTGATAATAATATTATAAACCAAGAAATAAATCATGTTTTTATGATCAATGGAATAAATAAGCAGATAGAAATTAAATCCAAAGAAAATCATTTGGACATTTATTGGATAAAAATAAATGATATGGAAAAAGAAAATTTATTACCAATATCCATGAGAAAAATAATAAAAAGTATATATAAAAAAGATGTAATAAATTATATATCAGAAATATAATTATATGATGTACGCACCAACTGCACTTAACAGGACTGTAACAGCATCGCCGCCTTACGGCGGCTCGGGCTACGAAAAACCGCAGTCGGGCTAACGCCCTTTGTGCGGTTTTTCTCCGCCACATTTTTTTGCGCCCGTAAAAATGCTACGCATTTTTTCTCATCGGGCGCAAAAAAACGTCAGTTACAGCAGAACGTTATGTGCCAGTTTTGGCAAAATTGTTTGAAAATATGTTTACAGAATAATATTTATGAAGTATTATCATTTGTAGAAATTGAATAAATGAAAATTGATGAAATAATAGCCAGTTATATTATGGATTATCAAAAAAGCAGACCAATAATTGTCGCTTTTGACGG
>JAITUY010000168.1 GCA_031286095.1 Treponema sp.
GTTATCGGAGCCTTTTTTAACCGAAGACGTTATGTCCCTAAGTCTGCCTATGGATTCCAGTATCTGTTTTCCGCCTGTTTCCTGCTCTTCCATAGCGTTCAGAATATTTTGCTCATGCCAAGAAACCGTTTTTACGCCTATGTCTATTGCCTCGAAACGCGCCTGCACATCGGAGGAAGATTTGGTAATGTTGTCTATGGATGCTTTTATTTTTTTTAACATAGACGCGGTTGTTTTTGACTGCTTGCCGGACGATTCGGCAAGTTTGCGGATTTCATCGGCTACAACGGCAAAACCTTTGCCCGCTTCCCCTGCGTGGGCGGCTTCAATCGCGGCGTTCATCGAAAGCAGGTTAGTCTGGCTTGCTATATTGTTCATAACCGAGTTTATTTCCAAAAGCCCTTCGGAATCATGGGCTATTTCCTGTATTTCCTGCACGACTGTCTGAAGCCCTGTTTTTCCATTTTCTGACGCCGATGTCAATATATCCATGTTTTTGCTGTTTTCCGCCAGTGTCTGCGTTACCGAATGAATGTTAGCAGTCATTTCCTCTATGGCGGAAGACGACATGTTTACGCTTTTTGTCTGTTCTTCTATCATCTTATTAAGACTGTCAATATTTTCTTTTATACTTCCTGCCGCCCTGCCGGCTTCTTCCGCGCCGTTTTCCTGTTTGATCGTCAGGTTTTTCATGCTGTCAAGGTTAGATGTAATCTGCTGAACTGCTGTGGAAGTTTTGCCCATATTGACGGATAATTCAAAACCGGTGTGGTTAAGTCCGTTGATTTTATATTTTATCGATCCTATAAGGTTTCTGATTTCTTTTGTCATGAAGTTAAAGTCATTGGCAAGATCGCTTATTTCGTCTTTTGTATCAACATGAATGTTCCGCGTAAGATCGCCTTCGGCTACAATTTTGAGGACGCTGGCTACGTTTATGATTGGTTTTGTAATATTTGATGTAATAATTAACGTTAACAGAACGCTTGTAATAAAAGCAGAAATAATAAATATTATGATAATTCTTTCAAATATCAAACCTAAATCATAGATTTGATGTATTTTTTCATTAATTAAAACCCCGTACCGGTTCTGCATTTTTTCTAGACCGTATATAACTTCCAGTGTTTTGGGTAAAACTTCTTCTCTGAATACTTTTAATGCTGAATACTTTTCCCCATTTTCAAGAAGATTAATAATTTCTCCGGCTTTGTTATGAATAAAATGATGAGGTTCAAAGATCTGCTCGATCACTGAAATAACTTCAGGGTCGGTAAGTTCTTTTACTTCGTCGCTATTAAGCCACTTGCCTAAAGAACAGGCGCTGGAATCAAGCGAGCCTGTGAACGCCGTCCCTGAATACACTGTTTCGGACAGCCCGTGCCTCCAAATATAATGGGAACTTAATATAGACGAAATACTTGTTCTCGTATCTGCCAAATTAAGAATATCCTCGGATGAAGATGTAAGTCTTTTGTTGCTATATAATCCAAGCGCGCCGACAATAACCCCTATTGCAACAACGATAAAGAAACCGCCGGAAAGTTTCATGCGAATTTTCATTTTTGTCTCCTTAATTCTTAATATACTTCAATAGAACAGCTACAATTCTATAAGATATTAGAATTTAGGATATTAGAATTTAGGATATTAGAATTTACGTCAAGTTATTTTAATAATATTTATGTAATTATGATACAAAAGAAAAAGCAGGGAGAAGCCATAATATGAAGTTGTTCAGAAACTGAAGTTTCCGAACAACTCTAATATAAGACTTTATAGGAAAAATTCAGGTTTAACTCAGGAAGAACTTGCGGAAAAAGCGGGTGTTTCGCCGCCATTTTTAGGAGCGATAGAGAGGGGGGAATGGCCAAGCCCGGAAACACTGGCAGGAATAGCGGCAGGGTTAAAAGTTAATCCATATGATTTATTAAAACCTGAACATAACATTTCCAGGGACATTAATAAACTTACCGAAAAAATGCTGAAAGATATACAAAAAACGGTAAATCAAACAATAAGAACGATTAACGTCTCATTACATGGATATTCGGAGCCTGAAAAATAAAAACTATTGTAATTTTTTTGGACAGATGGAAAAATGCAGGACTGACCGGCGTAAGCTGACCATGAGATAAACCAACTTGAACCGAAGAAAGGCGTGGACACTGAGGGCAGAGGCAGTTGCAGAGGTCAATAAAAAAGGGGAAATATCCGCTCCTTTTTTACACTTTAAACTGCGAAACTTCGTCTATAAGCGTGTTAATTCCTTCGCGGGTTTGGTCGCAAAGTTCATTAACATGATTTACCGCCAAATTGATTTTCTCCGCGCCCGAAGTTATATCATTCATACCGTCCGTTATTTCATGAGTTACTTTTCCAAGGCTAGAGCTTTCCGATATAACTTCTTTTGATCCGTCAAGCATTTCCCCCGAACCTCTTTTTACCTGACCGGTTATTTCGTTCAAGTCGCTTGCGCTTTGCAGGATTTGCTTACTGCCCGTTCCCTGTTCTTCCATCGCCCTGCGTATATTTTCTTCTTGTTGGGACACCGTTTTTACACTTGTATCAATCGCCTCGAATTTTGTCATTACATTTTCAGTGGAATGGGTTATCTTGTCGATGGACCCCTTTATTTTCTTCAAAACATTACTGATTGTTTTGGACTGTTCGCTGGAATTTACCGCCAGTTTACGAATTTCATCGGCGACAACGGCGAAGCCTTTTCCCGCTTCTCCCGCGTGGGCGGCTTCAATCGCCGCATTCATAGAAAGTAAATTGGTTTGGCTTGCGATGTTTTCCATTACCGAGTTAATCTCCAGCAAGCCCTCCGACTCGCGGGCTATTTCCTGAATGTCGGACGCCACTTCCTGCAACCCGGTGCGGCCTATCTCGGACGCTTCCTGTAGCGTACTTACATTGTCAGCGTTGTTTACCAGAGTTACGGTAACAGAATTTATATTGGCGACCATTTCTTCTATGGCGGAAGACGCCACTGATATATTGGAACTTTGGTTTTGCACATGAATGTTAAGCTTGTTTATGTTCTCTACAACCTGTTCCATAGTCGCGTTTGTTTCTGTTACGCTGGCGGACTGGTCAATTACGCGGTTCTTGATGTTTTGAATGTTTTTTGTAATTTCATTAACCGCTGTGGCAGTCTCAGTCATCCGGCTTGAAAGGTTATCGCTGATTTCATGAAGTTTTTTTGACTGTTCTTTTATAAGGACGATCAGGTTTTTGATTTTTTCAAAAGTCAGGTTAAAGAATTCCCCTACAGTGCCAATTTCGTCTCGATGCTTGAATTTAAGCCGGAGGGTAAGGTCCCAGTTTGTCGCTATCTGATCCAGCGTCCGTACCATGTGATTCATGGGTTTTAATACACTGCTTATAAATAAATAGGAAATAATTAAAATAGCCGCGATTACTGCCATCATTACAACGAAGAGTACCGTCATGCCGTTATTCAGCGTGTCTGTAATTGTAATGGGAAGAATAGCGGTAATATGCCAGTTGAGAGTAGGCACGTTAATCAGCGCGACTACGCCTTCAGGCGAGTTAAAAAACTGGTTTTCCTCTGACTTTGCACGCTTAATAATTTCCTTGCCTGTGTCGCCAAGCACTTGGTCCAGCGTCGCTTTATTTGTAATCATGTTCACGTCGCGGCTTCCGGTTATTTCGTTCAGATCGTTAAATATGTATAAATCCGCGCCGCCTTTATAATTCTCGTATATGCTGTTAACAAATACCGTAAGGTCTATACCCGTTCCCAGCAGACCGATGGGTTTATTCTGCGCGTCAAAAACAGGCGCGTTGATCCACAACATGGTTCGTTGTATTTCCGGATTGTAATTGATGTTAAAATTAAATTTTTCCGTTTCGTACAATGTCATTTTATACCAATAGTTGGCGGGATTTTCTGCGTCAATGGTATAATGATTATTCTCGTCAAAGTAAAATTCCTTGTCAATGTCGCTAGCCCAGAAAACCGATTTGCTTGCAAAAGCCCGCTGATAACCGGCTATTTCCTCAAACGCGATTTTTCTCAGTTCCCTGTCCCTGGGATTCAAGAAGTGGCGCTGTATCAAGGGAGAACCCGCCATTTTAAGGGCAATAGCTATTTCGCTGTTAACCGATGTTTCCAGTTTTGCCCTTTGTAATTCCATAGCCTGCGTCAGCTCGCGCCCTGAAGACGTATGGAGAATTTGCCACATTGAAAAGGCGAAAGCCGCGCTTCCGCCGACAAAAATAGCTAAAAATAAAACGGCGGAGAAAAGAATAAACCGTCTTTTTATTGATGTCCGGTGTTCTTGCTTTTGTTCCATTTTTTTTCCTCTTATTTAAAGATAATAGCATATTTTTTAATAATATGAACATTACCTTTCAATGATAGAGTTTTTTGGCAACCTTCAGTTTCCGAACAACTTCCGCTAAAAAACGTGATTTTATCGAACAAGTCCAATAATTCGTAGCAGGATTTAGTCCATCGTTCTTTAGGGCGCTTAATATGGCAAAAACGGCGTTTATCTCAATATAAACCCTAAATAAATACCTTATAATAACGGCATAAACCGCCCCTCAGCCCAAGGTTGATGATTCCCTTGACCTCATTTATTCTTTTAGATATAATATTTCCAGTAAAAACATGAAAATTAGGAGTAAAACATGAGTAGACATTACTATATCGCCGGTAACTGGAAAATGCATAAAACAAGGGCGCAGTCTGCAGACCTTGCGCAGTCCCTTGTTACGGCTCTTAAAGACGGTAAGCACGAATATCTTATCGCCCCTTCCTTTACCTGTCTCGAGACTGTTTCCGCCATTGTAGAAGGCACTAATATCCGTCTTGGCGCGCAGAACTGCGCCCCGGAAGAAGAAGGCGCTCATACGGGGGAAGTTTCGGTATTACAGCTTAAAGACCTTGGAGTGCAGACTATCATTCTTGGACACAGCGAAAGGCGGCATAATTACAAAGAAGACGACGCCCTTATCAATAAGAAAGTGAAGCTTGCCCTTAAACACGGGTTTGAGGTTATTCTTTGCATAGGGGAACTTTTAGAAGAACGCGAGGCGGGCAAGGTTGAAGAAGTTTGCGAGAGGCAGACCGTAAAGGGGCTTGAAGGCGTAAGCGCTGGCGATCTTTCCAATATTGTTATCGCTTACGAACCTGTCTGGGCGATTGGGACTGGAAAAACCGCGACACCGCAGGATGCCGAGGCTGTTCATGCCTTTGTGCGAAAGGTGATAGGGCGGCTTTACGGTGAAGATGCCTCTAAAAAAATAATTATCCAGTACGGAGGTTCCGTAAAACCGGATAACGCCGCACAGCTTATGGCGATGGAAAATATAGACGGCGCTCTTGTCGGCGGCGCTTCGCTAAAAACGGATACATTTGTACCCATAGCAAAATTTTCCTAACCTAGCGTAACATCAGCGATAGGGTAGTCATGAGTATTTTCTGTTTATTGTGGGTTCCCCTGTTCTTTCTGTTAAGAAGGACATTTATAGGCGGCGGTTCAGGCGGTGTATGGGCTTTGCTGTTAGGGAGTATTACGGCGTTACTTCAATTCTTTTTGGGCTACTGGCTTAGTCCGGGAGGTTTTGGATTTTCCCGCTGGCTTTTTGGTTTTGTAGAAATCGTAAGCCTGCCTGTTCTTGTCCCGTTAATTTTATACGCCCTTTTGTATTTTTTACGCGGTCTTTCAGGTTCCGCCGATTTCGCTAATTTCGCCCTTTTATGGCTGATACCTGTCGCCGCATTACGCGCAATCGGCTGGGGACCTACTAACGATGTCATTTTACTTATATCCGTTCCCCTGCTTTGGACGGCGCTTGCCGTAGGGATTCCATTTTTTATAAACTGGACCGCAAACAATTTCCGCTGGTATACGGTAACAATATCTGTTCTATGTATAATGATCTTGCCCGTATCTGCGGCGACCGCCTACTGGGCATTTTTCTCTCAGCAAACAGCGCTGGGATTTTTGATGTTATTTGTAACCAGCGTTCCCTTCGCCCTGTCTATGACATTTGACGTATTGCACGCTTAGTTTGTAAAAACTTCTCGCAGATGGCGCGGGGATACCGAAGGAATATCTCTCGCAGAGGCGCAAAGGCGCAGAGTTGTTGTTTGAGGGATTATCGTTTTGCTTTTTTTATTGTATGCGAGGGGTTTAATACCCCGCTATTTAGGGCGTTAAAAAATATCTTCACTATGAATTGCATGTAAGGGTATTAAACCCGCATAAAATCCATACCTATCGTAATCAACATGAGCAAAGGCAAAAGTGACAAAATAACGTACAAGCCCTATGAACAGCACCATGCATTTTTAATTCCCCCCAGCGCGGAAGAACTGATACCCCAAGACCATCTGGTCAGGCTGGTAAGCGAAGTCATAGACGAAATGGGAATAGAGAAGCTGTTGCGCAAGTATCAAGTCGGCGGCGGCGCGAGCCGGTATCATCCGGTAATGATGACGAAGCTGTTCGTGTACGGGTACATGACGAAAGTCTGTTCAAGCCGAATGCTGGCAAAGGCGGCACGGGAGAATGTGATGTTCATGTGGCTGGCCGGGAACCGGAAACCGGATTTTAGGAC
>JAITUY010000178.1 GCA_031286095.1 Treponema sp.
AACTTTCGGACTAAAGTCCGCGTTCGCAGGCTTATAGCCTGAAAAACCACAAGACTGGTCAGCGTAGCTGACATGAGACAACCAACTCGAACCGAAGGTTCGCAGTTGTCGAACAAGTCTAATATTTTATTTGTTTTTCTAATTTAAAATCTAACATCACAGACCTTAATAAAGTTTGCCACAGCTCGATGGGGAAGTTGCCTAAAATGAATTGAAATATAAAAAAGGGTAAAGGGGAAAAGAGATATTGGACTTGTTCAATAACCCCGTTGTTTATTGAACAAGTCATGCATTTTTTCAGGCTAAAGCATTACAAAAATGCGATTTTATAAGGAAATTGTTTAAAAACTAAAGTTTTTAAACAACTCTATTAAACAGGCATAAAACCGCGCCATGAATATTTTTTAGCAAGTAAGGGCATTGTGGTTGTATGTGATGATATTTTGCACCGGTAAGAAAAATTATTTTTATTCGTCCAGTACAGGCGGCTTGCACCGGGAACAAGGATTGTAGCCTCGGTTGATGGCATCGCCAAGAGTGGTTTCAATTTTCGATTGTCGTAAATATGAACAGCTTCCGCGATGATACTTTGCGCCAGTTTTAGTTATGTAGACAACTGTATTGGCGTCAGCGGCAAAAACAGTTACTGCGATGAGAAGAAAAAGAATTACAACGTATAGGGCTTTTTTGATTTTCATAAATTCTCCTTAAATAATTAATTCACAATTCGCACATTTTGCGGTCTTGTTTTATCTATAACGCCAAATACGGATTTCCAAAAAGAGGCTTCGCGTTCGTGATCTTTCTGAGCTAATTCTTTTATTTGAGCCATAAACGATCTGCGATATTCCAACTCTGTTTTTAGATTAGGATTTGATCTAAAACAATAAACTAAATCATTCCAATCATCTTCAATATCAGACGCTAAATCAAGAATGTTATCATATACGTCTTCGCTAAGGGTAAATGAATAATCATTAGTCATTTCAACCAGTTTTTCAATACGTTCATCAAATGTTCTTAAGTTTAAGCGTTCTTTAAATTCTGTATATTGAATACCTGTATAGGGTGATTCATAATATTTCTGTTTTATAGCCTGCCGATTAATTGACGTACAAGAAAATAAAGAACCAATAAGAAAAACAATTAAACTTTTTTTCATATTTATCTCTCATTAAAACGATCAATATATTGTTGCCAAGAAAAAACAGACAATTCCAGCGGCAATTGTTCCTACAACTAACCGCTGATAAATTATATCACCGAAGCGGTTTACTATTGAAGCCGTGCGGCAATACCGGTTTTTCCCCTCAAACCCTGACCAGAGAGCATGGAATCTATTAATGCTCGTATATTCCTACTTAAAGCGGGAAACGGGAGCCGGACCCGCGACATGCGTCCTTTCAGTCCGCGTGTCGTAAGGTATGGATTTTATATCCGCCTCCCGCGTTTTATCTGCTATTTGCAAGAAAAACCACAAATAGGAACTTAATTTCACTGTATTTATACTTAAAGCGGGAAACGGGAGTCGGACCCGCGACATGCGTCCTTTCAGTCCGCGTGTCGTAAGGTATGGATTTTATGTCCGCCTCCCGTATTTTATCTGCTATTTACAAGAAAAACCACAAATAGGAACTTAATTCACTGTATTTATACTTAAAGCGGGAAACGGGAGTCGGACCCGCGACATCGACCTTGGCAAGGTCGCGCTCTACCACTGAGCTATTCCCGCGCTTTAAGGAAATTATGTAAAAAATCAGGAATTTAGTCAAGTGCGGTCTAATAAACAATTCCGCCCTAAACCTAGCAGAAAGCGTGCAAGGTTAAAACCCTCAGCACGAGTGCCTATTCTATCGAAATAATCTTAATATTCCGCAGAGTACGGCGTACTCCTGCCGAAAGACCGCTCGCAAAGCGCATTTCAATAACCGTTTCCTCGCCCTCCACCGTTACTTTACGGTGCTGAAAATCGCTCAGTTTGGACATTTCCTCTTTTTCTACATACCATTCATTCTCGGAACCTGTAATGACAATTTCAGGAAAAAGGCTGGTTCCGACAAGCCGTACTGTTCCCGATACCTTAATAATATTGCTTTTTTCTGTACCTTTTTCTTTTCTGCCCTCAGCAGGCAGAAACATGGTTGCGCAGAGAAAAAATAGGGCAAATAAACAAAACCTGCTATTCATCTACGATAACTTTCCTGTAAGTGTCAGGTATTGTAAAATTCATGCCGCCTGAAAAACCGTCTTTTTTACTTTTTTGTCTTAGCATATCGCCCGCACCGATCGGGAACGGACCTATACCAGAAATACTGCGGCCGCCCGAAGACACGGGGAAAATATTCGCTGATGGGGGGGGGGCTACGCCGGTGATTGTACCGGTTTCTACAACGCCGACAGGTTTGTAATTTCCATCTTTCTCCACATTCGTATTCGCGTTATAGGTAAGCAATACAACAGAGGATAAGTTCTTATATCTTATATTTCCTGCAGGCGTTGTGGACGGAGCCGTCCCTTCTATTTTGCTGTAAACTCCCTCTCCCTGAAATAGATCGATACTTGTTGAGCCGCCCGGCGCATAATGTGTTTTAATTTTATTTAATTCTGTATCGCTTCCGTAACCCCAACGTCCGGAAGAACTTTTATTGTAATTTGCAATTAACCAGTCTTCCAGCATTGCCTTCCAATCCATGTATTTATCGACGGAAACGATACTATTAAAAGCGTTTATTACTGCATTATAATCATAATTTTTTGAAATACTGATTTCTTTATAGATTTTATTGTCAGCCTGCAGTCCCAGCCACTGGAAAAAAAGATAAACGGTCGAGTAATCGTCTAATATGGGGTACGGGTTTTTGTCTGTTGTACGGTTTCCCCACACAAAAAAATTGTTTCCCTTATCGAGAGAACCTTTTATTTCTTTGCCGTCGCCATTTAAATCAGACCAAGACAAACGCTGTTCGGAATGTTTACCGCTATACACCCATTCCGCCGTTACAGAAAGCCCTTCGTCAATCCATAAATCCGTACCTTTTTCTCTGAAAATACAAGAACTTACAAAATTCATTAGATGCTGTAGTTCATGAGCCAGAGTTTCATTGGAGTCTTTTTCGCCGGGGACTCCGGGATTGATGTCAACATAAATCATATCGCGTTCATTTGAAGGCTGGTCCGGTCTCAAACCATTCTCATAAAGATTGCCCGCCCAAAAATATCCGGCGACATAGGAGTCATTTACCCCCTTCTTGTAATCATCTTTTATATCCAGTAATAAAATAGTTAATTTTCCGCCGGATGTATCTCCTGTGGCTATATAATTCGCCGACTGTATGGTATTTAATTTTGCAACCGATTTTCCTTTTTCATCTCTCCAGTCAACGATGTAACCAAAAGTGTTCCACATTTTTAAGTAGATATCCTCTTTAAACGTATAGGCAACTTTTTCCGCTGTCGCCTCGCTTACACCCGAACCCTTTTCCACCCATACATAACATAAATTATTCTCAGCAAGCAGTTCCGCGTCTATCTGATAATACGATGAAGTAGAAAAATTTTGCACCCAAAATTTTCCAGTCTTTACTGAATCATCGCCTTCGCACGCAAAAAACAGCAGTGAAAAAAAGATAATCAAGAACGGTGTTTTTCTCATAACATACCTCATGTTAGATAGTATCTGTCTAATGCGGACACATTGGACTTGTTCGACAACTGCGAACCTTCGGTTCGAGTTGGTTATCTCATGTCAGCTACGCTGACCAGTCTTGCGTTTTTTCAGGCTATAAGCCTGCGAACGCGGACTTTAGTCCGAAAGTTCGACAAAACCGCGTTTTTTATATGAAGTTGTTCAGAAACTGAAGTTTCCGAACAACTCTATTA
>JAITUY010000009.1 GCA_031286095.1 Treponema sp.
GAAACTTCAGTTTCTGAACAACTTCATATAAAAAATGCAGTTTTGTCGAACTTTCGGACTAAAGTCCGCGTTCGCAGGCTTATAGCCTGAAAAACCGCAAGACTTGTGAGACAACCAACCGGGTTATCTCACAAGTCCAATAATGTATATATTTTACGTCGCCTAACGGACTGTAACTGCTTCGCAACCTTCGGCGGCTCGGGCTACGAAAAACCGCAGTCGGGCACGGACTTTAGCCCGAACGCCCTTTGTGCGGTTTTGTGTAGCACATTTGGGGCAGGGGTCGTTGCTGTGCAACGACCTATTACCTACCCTAAACATCAGTTACCGTCAAAACGTTAGGCGCAATGACGGATATTTTTTTTAATAAGAATAGAGTTGTTTAAAAACTTCCTTGTAAAATCGCATTTTTGCCGAACTTTAATTCGCGGGCTTATAGCCTGAAAAAATGCAGGACTTGTTCAATAATAGAGTTGTTTGGTCTGGGGGCTGTCCGAGAAGTTGATTGCTTTTCAGACACCACCTTATGGAGAAACCTTAATTATCACAAACCCTGCCGCGCCAATGTTAAAATCTTCCTGCTCTTCCCACGAGGCGAACAGATTGTCCCCTACCCTACCTGTTTCCGTGTAGAAAAATCCTTCTGGAAGTTCAGGCAGTAAAGGGTTTTTATTTTCCTCTTTTCGCAAAGCGGAATTAAAAAAAACATCCGATGTTATTTCGCTTCCGTTCTTTGCAAGATCAGATGCGCTAAACATTTTAACTTCTGGTTTAGCGTCGTTTCTTTTTACAACTCTGTAGTAAATTAACCCGCCTGTTCCGTAACGCAGTACGTCGGCTTCCCAGCCTTCTTCCGCCGGAAAAATTTCCAGAGCGGGAATTGTCAGCGGGAAAGGCATATTAGACTGCATGTTGAATGTCCATGTCCTTAAAAGCGGAGGGGGAGAGCCGGAAGACAAAAAATGATCGTCCAGATACAAAAGCGCGGCGGGACTGTCGTTGTAAAAAACAAAGCCCCCTATCGTATACTGCCGCCAATACTCGCCGCCTGAAAAACGGAAAAGAGTAATACCGTCTATATCGCCTTTATACGGAACAAGTTTAATAAAACCGTCCCTGTTAATCGCAAGTATAATTTCTCCGTCTTTTTCATACAGGAAGCGGACGTGAAGCGCAAGCGGCCATGGTACAAAAGCGGCGGATAAAGCCGCGTCATCAATTGACTCAAGAAGAACAGGTCCTTCTTCCGTAAGACGGAACCACAGCGGAACGCCGCCTGTCTTTAAAACCGCGGACGGGCGCGCGCCGGCGTGGGCGACAGGAACGGAATCAAGCGGTTTTTTCCCCGTTGAACGCGAACAATCTGCTATTAACAAAATTAAAAGAACAGAAAACAAACCGGAAATTTTTTGAAAGGATTTCATATATCCCCCTGAAACGTAATTTTTCGGTTTTCGTTCTCTCCGGGTATTACCGCCACAGACCCGCAGAATCTTCCCCATATTTCCGCGTCGTCGGTAAAATCCTCGTCAGCGGCTTTTGCCGGGACTCCTGTAGCTTCCGCGGCTTTTTGATGGGCGTAAAGGATTTCGGGAAATTTAAAAACCTGCGGCGTCTGCGCAATTCCCGTATTTGCGCGTTTAAGGTGCTTTGTTATAAAGTCAGCGCTATATTCCTTTGGAGTGTCCGAAAGCGGCAGGAGAGGAATAACAGCGCCGTGTTTTTTCGCGCTTTCCAGCGCATTATTTATAAGGTTCACGGTTACCCATGGTCTCGCCCCGTCATGGATTAGCACATAACACGGGGCGTACTGCGAAAGAAACGAAAGCGCATTAAACACGGAAGCGCGCCTGCTTTCCCCTCCGTCTACAAACAAAACTTTCGGCTTTTGCGCGGACAAAGTTTCCGGCGCGAGGGCGGCGCGCGCGCTTTCCCGCGAACCGGCGCGGACGGCGATTACTATTATTTCTATCTGCGGAACAGCGGAAAACGCGCGGACTGCCGAATCAAGAACTGTAACGCCAGATTTTAACATTTGGTACTCTTTTTTAACGCCGCCCATCCGCGAAGACGCGCCCGCGGCGCAAATAACAGCCGCCGCTTCCATGTCAGTCCAGTTCCAGACGGGAAAAGACCATCTGTTCAATTTCTTCCTTTTGTTTTTTAAGCGAAATTGAAGCCTCGTCTACAAGCAGTCTTAATGCCGAGTCGTAGAGTTTGCGCTCAAGAATAGGCAGTTCTTTTACCTTGCTTCTGTGATACAGGGAACGCACGATACTGGCTATGTCCCTGATACTTCCTTTTTTAAGAAGGTCCAGATTCATCTGATAGCGCATCTTCCAGTCCGAGGGGATTGGCTCGTAATCGTCTTTGATCGATTCAAGCGCCTTTGCCGCCTCGTCTCTGGAAACTGTAGAACGGATACCAAGACTTACAGCCTTGTCAACCGGAACCATTATTGTCATATCTGTAACTTCAAGATAGATAACATAGTATGGAATTTTGGAATCTTTGAACTTCTTTTGAACGATGGACTTAATTATTCCAACGCCCTGGCTTGGGTATACCACTTTTTGATCAACTTGAAAAGTCTTTGAACTGCCCATTATTTTTATCATAACATAAAAATAATAAGTTAGTCTATACAAGAGCCTCAATTTGTTTGACACCGGGCAAAACCGGCTATAGAATGCAAGTATCAATTTGGAGAAAACATGGCGGAAATAAGAAAACTGGCGGAACAGGATTTAATTCAGTTAAAAAAAATACATACGGTTGTCTACAACCAGCGCGTGGATTACTCAAAGGAAGAAAGCCAAAAAACAGACCCTTTGGATCACCCCGCGGATTGGGCGTGGGGCGTTTTTGAAAAATCAAAACTTCTCGCCGGAATGTACGAGATCGATTACCTTATGCGTTTCGACGGATACAGCGTTAAAATGTCGGGGATCGGCGGGGTGGGAACTTTGCCGGAAGCGCGCGGCGGCGGTCATATAAGGCGCATTTTTGAAAAATTACTGCCGCAAGCCCGTGAAAAAGGGGTGGTTTTTTCCTCTCTTAACCCCTTCTCCCACGATTTTTACCGCAAGTTCGGCTACGAAATCTCCGGAGTCAGAAACAAAATAAGTATTCCCACGGGGGATTTATCGGAAATAAGATCAAAAGGGCAGTTTATCCATATTCTGCCGGAGGACGACACTTCCCTTCTGGCGCAGATTCACTCGGCGTACATATCCAACATCAATCACGGAATACACAGGGATTATTGGCAGAACGACAGAGCGTGGAAACTCTTTACAAGGGAAGACCCGTACACAACGGGGACATATCTGTATTTATGGAAAGACGAAAACGGAGCCGCGCGCAGTTATATTAAGTACAAAGATATCATAGAAGACGGCGATCACAACATGTCGGTAACGGAGCTTGCCTTTATTGACAAAAAGGGGCTTTACGGCGTTCTCGGCATAACGGGCGGTCTTTCTGCCCAGTTTGAAAATTTCCAATGGTTAATGCCCTCTTTTATCGACCCTGCCGATTTTACAGGCGACGCGTGGTCTGTGGAACAGAAAATCAGACCCAGAGACATGACAAGGGTGGTTAACGTTAAAGCCGCCCTTGAATTAATGCGCAGACCAAAAGACGAAGGCGAATATGTAATAGAAGTTAAAGATGAAAACATTACGGCTAACAGCGGCAAATACCTCGTGGAATTCGGGGCGCAAGGAGTAAATGTTTCGTCCGCAAAGCGCGAGCCGGACATTACCTGCGACATTCTTACATTAAGCCAGCTTGTTACAGGCTACAGGTCTTTAGAAAATGCCATATACTCAAGGCGCGAAGGTATGGAAGTTCACGGTAATATCGAAACTTTAAAAAACGTATTCACTACCCGTCCACAGCATTTGACAGAATATTTTTGATATTTACAAAAAAAACACTCGCAGAGGCGCAAAGGCGCAGAGTTTTGGTACGGTAACTCCTCTTGATTTATTGATATATTAAAGTTGTTAAGAAACTTCAGTTTCTGAACAACTTCATATAAAAAACACGGTTTTGTCGAACTTCCGGACTAAAGTCCGCGTTCGCAGGCTTATAGCCTGAAAAACCACAAGACTTGTTAGACAACCAACTCGAACCGAAGGTTCGCAGTTGTCGAACAAGTCCATTATCTTAATACGAAAATCTTGAAAGTAAAAGTAAATATATTGAACAACAACTCTGCGCCTTTGCGCCTCTGCGAGAGAATATTCAGAAACAACCTTTATTCATCGTACTGCAGTTTATAAAGCCCCGCGTAAAGACCGCCGCGGGCTATTAGTTCCTCGTGAGAGCCTTCTTCGGCAAGACGGCCGGCTGACAAAACCAGAATACGGTCAGCGCCCTTTATTGTGGAAAGACGGTGGGCGATTACAAACGAGGTTCTGCCCGCCATTACCTTTTTTATACCAAGCTGAATTAAACGCTCCGTTTCGGTGTCAACAGAACTTGTAGCCTCGTCAAGAACGACAACACGCGGATTGTGCGCGATAACGCGCGCGTAACTGATAAGCTGGCGCTGTCCGGTGGAAATGTTTGCCGCGCCCTCGGAAAGAACGGTTTTATACCCGCCGGGCAGGGCGGAAATAAATTCATGAGCGTAAACTGTTTTTGCCGCCTCAATAACTTGTTCCTCTGAAAAATCAAGACCAAGCGTAATATTTTCCTCTATCGTGCCGGAAAACAGCGTAACGTCCTGCATAACGGGCATTATCGAACGGCGCAAATATTCAAGGGGAATGTTTTTTACAGGAATTCCGTCAAGACGGATTTCGCCTGAATCTATGTCCCAAAGACGGGCAAGAACATTAACAATTGTCGTTTTTCCGGCTCCCGTATAACCTACAATGGCAATCATCTCCCCGGGTTTAACGGCAAAGGTCAGCCCTTTCAGCACATCTTCGCCTTTTTTGTACGCAAAACGCACATTGTCAAATTCAATATCGCCACGCGCGGAACTTTTAAACTTATAAGTTCCCGTATCGGGGATTTGTTCGTCAGTGTCCATCAATTTAAAAACCTTCTCCCCTCCCGCCATCGCGGACTGGAGCATGGTGTACTTTTCAGCAATATCGGTTACAGGGTTAAAAAACATTTGAACCAGATTGATAAACGCGATTAATACGCCTAACGAAATGGAAAGTGAAAAAACCAGTTTGCTTCCTATAACAATTACCGCCGCTACGGTAAGAACAGAAAACCACTCGACAAGCGGTCTGAATGTCGCAAAAACATACATTTCTTTTAGATTCGCGTCAAGGAGTTCATTGTTGTTGCCCCGGAATTCTCCCGCGCTTTTTTTCTCCTGCCTGAAAAGCTGGACAACCTGCATTCCGGCAAGATGTTCTGCAAGATACGAAAAAACTTTTGATGAGGCTGTTCTTTGCCTTCTGAAAGCGTCCCGCGCCTTTACGCGGTTTACAAGCGTAATAATCAGAACAGGCGGCAGGGTAACAAGAACAACGGCCGCCAGTTTAGGCGAAAGAATAAACATTGTTACAACAGCGCCAGCCATTATCGAAATATCTTTTAGAAAGGCGACAATCACCGTTGTAAAAAATTCGTCCATCGTTTCTACGTCGCCTGTTAAGCGCGTAACAATCCTGCCCACAGGGTGGCGGGAAAGAAAGTCGGTAGACTGGAAAATTGTTTTGCCAAAAAGAGCAATCCTCATGTCCTTCATTACACGCTGGGTCATAAGGCTGGCCGTCCATGTCTGACAAAAAGTAAAGGCGAACACAACCACAAGAATTATCAGATACAGAATACAACCCCGCATAAGGAACGGAACATCTTTTCCCAAAAGCGCCCTGTCGATAATCTTCTGCTGAAGAACGGGGATAAAAAGCTCTCCCAAAGTGGAAAGAACAAGCGCAAAAATGGTAATGACGACAAGAAACTTGTAGGGTTTCAGATACGCAAGAATGCGCCTGACAATTCTGCCGTCGTATTCTTTTGTTACGTCATCGGTGTCAAAATAACTGTCAGACATTTTGCGTCTCCTGCGGTTCCAGTTTTTGGAACGCCGCCATACGGCTGTAAAAACCGCCTTGCGCGGAAAGCTGTTCAGGGCTTCCGTATTCGAGCATTTTTCCGCCGTCCAAAACAAGCGTCTTGTCCGCGTATTTAAGAGTAGAAACACGGTGTGAGATAATAACCGTCGTGCGTCCTTTTCTTTCGTTCCTTAACGCCTCCAGTATTTTTCTTTCGGTTTCGTTGTCCACCGCGGAAAGAGAATCGTCCAGTATCAGGAACTCGCTGTCCATGATGACGGCTCTGGCAATCGCCGTCCGTTGTTTTTGCCCGCCCGAAAGCGTCAAGCCGCGTTCCCCAACCAGAGTGTCTTTTCCGTGCTGAAAAAGAGCCAAGTCCTTGTCCAAAGAGGCAAAAACAACCGCCTTCTCCACAACTACGGCGTTTGACGCCGTAGCGTTTGACATTCCACCGCCGTCATAGCCATAAGAGATGTTATTCGCTATCGAGTCGGAAAAAAGGTAACTGTCCTGCGGGCTTACGGCAAAAAGTTTCCGCAGTTCCTCAAGCGGCCAGTCGCGCACGTCAACGCCGAAAACGCGCACGCTCCCTTTCGGCGGGTCTACCATGCGGGTAAAAGTTTTTATCAGTGTAGTTTTCCCCGAACCCGTCCTTCCCATTATTCCAAGCCATTCGCCGCGGTTAATTTTAAGGCTTATGCCATCCAAAGCCGTATTTGTACCGTTATACGAAAATGTCAAGCCGGACAATTCCAAAGCGGGAACGTTTGCGGACATTCTGTCCAATACGGACAACACGCAAGCCTCGGCGCAAGCCAAGTTTTCACTATCCATAATTGAAGGCGGCGTATTAAAAATTTCGTTTACCCTGCCAAGCGAGACGGCTCCGCGCTGGATCATGTTTACCATAAAACCCGCCCCCATAAGCGGCCAGATCAGCATATTCAGATAACGGAACATCGCCACAAGGCTTCCCGGCGTCATTAAACCATTGATAACGCGCATTCCGCCTATAGCGAGCATGATCAGAACCGTAAGACCTGAAAGAAACTGGATAAACGGGAAGAAAAACCCGAACAGGCGCACAAGTTCCATGTTTGCCTTACGGTAATCATCGTTGGAATCGGCGAATTTTTTAATGAACCACCATTCTTTTACAAAAGATTTAACTACCCTGATACCGGCAAATGTTTCCTGCGCGTTATCACTTAACTTTGAATACGCTTCGCGCGCCGCGCGGAATTTTCCGCCTACAAGGTTTCCGAAAAGAAGGATAAGCGCGGAGACAAGAGGCAGGGGAATAACCGAAACAAGCGCGGAACGGGCGTCTTGCACAAAAATAATTATTAAAATAGCGGTAGACATAAAAACAAAATCAAAGAGAGCGACTATACCCATACCAATAGCCATACGCACGGCGTGAAGATCGGTAATTGAACGCGCCATAAGATCGCCGATTTTATTTTTCTGGTAAAAATCCCACGAAAGTTTTTGCAGATGATTGTAAAGGTCTTCGCGCAACTGCGCCTCTATTCGTCTTGACGAGCCGTTTATAAAATACCGCCACAAAAAACGCCCGCCAGACACGACAGCCATAACTCCAGTCATGTAAAGACAAAGCATTATTATCTTCCGCAACTGAAAATCGCCCGACGAGATAAGGTCTACAGCAGAGCGTATAAACTGAGGAATCGCTATCTGGGCGGCGTCTACGATAATCAGGCAGACAAGACCGAAAATATACTGATAACGGTAGCGCGCGATATAGGGGAGAAGTTTTTTATATTCCTTTAAGTCTGCAGAAGGGCGGCTCATGCTCTTTTTTTGGCATCTTCCTGCCTTTTATGGTCTGCCTCTAATTTTGTTTTCCAAATCGCCATTTTTTTCTTTACTGATTCCGCGTCTTCACTTTCCGCAAGAAGAATATGAAGCCTCCTTAAAGCGCCCAAATATGAAATACCTGTTTTAAAATCCGGTATCTGCCCCGTAGAAAGCTCGTACTTTTCGCGGTAACGGTCGGCCGACTGGTTCAGCAATCTTTTTATCAATCTAAGATGATAAGTTGTAGCGTCATAATACGGCGATTCAAAAGTTGAATATTCCATAACACGGCGAAGGTCTAAAATATTTTTTGCAACTGTGGCAAAACGCCCTTCAAGTTCGACAAACGTCCATCTCCATTTTGAATTATCACCGTAGACGTACTCCAAAAGGTCTATGGCAAGCCCCATCTTCCTTATCAAATTATAACGCTGGTTTTCGTTAAATGTTTCAAGCAAGTCCAATTTTTCTTCGTAATCGGAAAAAGGAACATCGATATAATTACTGACAGCTTCCTCAAGATAAATAACCGACTGATAAAGCGATTTTCTGGCATCGTTCAAAATTGCCTCGTTTTTCGTTTTTAGAACAATATGGGAAATTCCGTTAATCGCAATATAATTTGAAGTAAGATTAAGCATTTCATCGACAAGGGTCAGCTTTACAAGGGCGGCTGAAGGCGTGTCCTTTTTACTTTCCAGCAGGAGTTTCTTTTCGTTATCCAGCAACTTCTTGGTCATTATTACATAAACTTTGACCTTTTCGTCGTATAACTGCCGATCATGGTCGCTGATCTTTGCCATTAACCGCTCCGTTTACCATATTTTCGCATAAGATCGTCCGCATGGGCAAGAGCCGCGTCTCCCGCGTCCCCAGCGAGCATCCTTGCTATTTCCTTTCTGCGGCCGTCCGCGCTCAAGGGGCCGATTCCCGTATAGGTTCTGCCGCCTTCAGTTTTTTTCTCCACCTTAAAATGATTATCGGCTCTAACTGCGATACTGGCAAGATGTGTAACGCAAAAAATTTGTTTAAATTTACCGATTTTTGTCAGATATTCCCCAACTTTCAGGGCTACTTCCCCGCCAATTCCCGTATCAATTTCATCAAAAACAAGGGTTTCGACGCCTTCGGCTTCGTTCTTTTCTTCGGACAAAAGCGCGGTCTTTATCGCAAGCATTACACGCGAAAGTTCACCCCCAGAAGCGATACGGGCAAGGTCTTTAAGCGGCTCGCCCGTGTTGGCGGAGATAAGAAACTCCACGTCTTCGGCTCCCCACGGACCAAGCGAAGCCTGTCCATCCTGCTGTTTGGGAACAATTTTTACCTGAAAACCCGCGTTCGGCATTCCAAGATTTTTTAAAATCCCCGTTATCAACTGTCCCAGTTTTTCGGCCGAGAGCGTTCTTTTCTGCCGAAGACTCTGCGCTTTCGCCTTAATGTCCTTTTCAAGCGCGGAAATCTCCATTTTCAATTTTTCCCTGTTTTCTTCCGCGCCGGAAAGCGCCTCAATTTCCGCCTGCGCGCCCGCCATGTAAGACAGAATCGCATCTTCCTCGCAAACCGCCTGCGTTTCAGTTTTCGCGTACTTTTTTTTCAGTTTGTACAATAGGGCAAGGCGTTCATTTACTTCTTCCAGCCGGCGCGGATCAAACGTCAAATTGTCCCTGTATGCGCGAAAATCGCCGGCTATATCCTCGGCCTCGTAGTATAGATTCTCAAGCCTTCTGTAAATTTCACTTAACGATGAATCCACCGCACTCGCGCTGTCTACGGCATTTTTCGCGCGCCGCGCAAGGCTTAACACGGACTGTTCCCCGTCAAAAAAACTGTCCTCAGCGGTATGAATAAAACCCGCCAGCTTTTCAAAATCCGAAAGCTTTTGCAGTTCATTTTCCAGTTCGCGGATTTCCCCCGCATGAACCGCCGCTTTGGAAATCTCGTCTACGGCGTAATTTAAAATCTCCAGCCTTTCTTCCCTTTCGCGCTCGCTTTTCAATGACGCTTCCATAGACTTGCGCTTGTCCGCCAGTTCCATAAAAATTTTGTAAAAAGCAATAACCTCGTCTTCGATACCGGCAAAACGGTCAAGGTAACGGCGGTGGTTTTCTTTTTTTAGCAAAGATTCATGGTTATGCTGTCCGTGAAGATCAAACAAAAAACCCATAAATTCGGCAAGGTCCTGCCTTGTTACGGGAACATTTTGAATATATGCGGAACCCCTGCCGGAAGTTTTAATGTTTCTTCTTACGATAACTGTGTCTTCCTCGCACTCAATGTCGCGCCCTTTCAGCCAGTCCGTAACTTCCGAGTTATTTTTCTTAACCGAAATAACCGCCGACACGCTCGCTTCCTCACAGCCTGTGCGTATAACGTCTGTTTCAGCCTTGCCGCCCAGCAAAAAACTTAAAGAGCCGACTATTATTGATTTTCCCGCGCCCGTTTCGCCGGATAAGACGTTAAACCCCGGACGGAAAGAAAGAGTAATAGAGTCAATCAGCGCGTAATTCCTGATCGAAAGCTCTTCAAGCATTTTCTCTCTCCAAGGGATTATTCCCAGAAATATTTCCGGAGTCGCCCGACCAGAAAAGTTTCGATCTGAGCGCGGAATAATAAGCGTGCCTGTCCGCAAATATCAATAACGCGGGACGCTCCGCCTGTTGAACATAAATTTTATCGCCGCTTTGAAGATTGCAGGTATCCTGCCCGTCTATGGTCAATAATACTCCGGTACGCTGTTGAGCCGGAACGGTTATTACAAGCGGCAACTGCGAAGGAAGCACAAACGGTCTGTTGGATAAAGCAAAAGGACAAATGGGATTAATAATTACCGCTGACATTTCAGGATCAAGGATCGGTCCTCCTGCCGCCATTGAGTACGCGGTAGAACCTGTCGGCGTTGCGATGATAAGTCCATCACAACGGTATGAGCCAAGAGATGTATCCGGAACGCCGCCCTGCCCTCTGTTTATGCAAACGTCAAGATTGACAAGTTTTGCTATTCCGGCGGCGGAAATTACAGCGTCGTTAAGGCAGATGTTTTTCATAATAATTTCTGATCCGCGCTCTACGGAAATTTCCAGCATACAGCGTTTTGACGCAGATATTTCGCCTTTCTCCCATTTTTCATAAGTTGAAAGCCAGTCGTCCCTGTCAACTTCCGCGATAAAACCCAACGATCCCATGTTTACGGGAAGAATGGGCGCGCCAAAAGGAGCGAGACAACGAGCGGTATAAAGAACAGTGCCATCTCCGCCTAGCGAAAAAGCGATGTCCCACACGCCCTGCGGAGGATTTTCCGGCTTTCCCTCAAAAGAATAGACCGTAACGGAACAACCGCGTTTTTCCAGTTCCATCTGTATCTGCCCCGCCGCGTCCTGCGCGTTTTTTTTATGAGTATTAACAAACAGTACAACCTTTTTTCCCATTTACAACCTCTAGGGAAGGGTCATAATAAGACGCGACACACGTTCCGCATCGGAAGAGCGCAGGCGCGGATAAAGGGGAAACAGAACCGTCCGTAAAGCCAAAGAACTTCCGACAGGACAATTTCCGCAAAGCCCCGACGCCGCAAGCGTATTTTCAAAAGCGCTCTCTACTATAATATCTTTTTTTCGCGCGTAAGCAATTACGTCTTTAAGCCCCGTTTCCAGAACAAGCGAAAATGAATAATTGTTGTAGTCGTCTTCGGCAATTGGAATAAAACGTTTATGCCTTGTGCGAAGTCCCGCCTGCGCGTAAACGGCCGCTATTTCGCGTCTTTTTTGAAGATTCCTCTGTACTTCCTTAAACTGAACAACGGCAAGAGCGGCGTTAATGTCGGGCAGGCAGTATTCGTTAGCGATACCGGCAAAGTTACGCAATCCTGAAGAATCCTTTCTGTTCATTGCGAATAACAAAGCCCCCCCGCCTGATGTAAGCATATCCCTTTCCTCAAGACCCAAAATACAAAATGCCCCGCTTGTTTTTATCTGCGGTTCCTCTTTTTCCTTGTCCGCGCCATCCGCACTTGCGCTGTTGTCTGCGCTTGCACCGCTACTCGCGCCGTCTCCGCTATTCGCGCTTACGGCCGCTTTTTTAATAATTTTCCCGTAACTTTGAGAAACGTCTTCTATCACGGGAAAACCCAGTTCAGCAATCGCTTTCGAATCCGGCTGAAAACCTAGAGTATGGTGAATAACAACGGCGCAAATTTCAACGCCGGAAGGTTTTTGAGAGACAGCGTTTTCTACCGCTTCTCTGCTCATGCAGGGAAAATCATAAGACACATCGCAATAAAGGGGCGTTAACTTCAAATCTTCGATAACTTGATAATAATAGCGGGGCGAAAGGGCGGAAATAACAACCGCTTGCCCTGTCTGCGCATTCTGCGATTCCATTGCCGCTTTCAACGCCAGATACAGAGCCACAGCGGGGCTTCGCAGGGCGAGGGCGTAATCAAATTTTATCTGTTCTTTTGCCGTTTGAATTAAAAGCCTGTTTCGATCCCCGACACCGATTTTTTCTTCCACCATTGCGGTTAACACCGCATCCATTTCTTTACGTCTTATGGTGGGAGAATAAACTTCTATCTTCATTTATTAACCCGAAACGCCTACTTTCGCAGTTCGGCAATTTTTTGAAGTTCTTTCGGATTAAAGAGGTCTCTAATATCAAGAATGATCAGGTAACCTTCTTCCTGGCGCACAACTCCCTGAATGTACTCCGCTCCGATACCGGAAAACATCTGCGGCGGCGGCTGAATATCCTCTTTTTCTATCGTTACTACGCGGGAAATCCTGTCTATAATTATTCCAAGCTTCATTCCTTCTATATCAAGAATAACAAAACCTGACAATAACTCATCTTCCTCGGAAGTTACCAGTTTTCTGATATGGAACCTTTTATGAAGACTTATTATAGGTATAATTTCGCTTCTTAGGTTGAAAATCCCCTCTACATAAGTAGGGGCGTTAGGAATTGCGCGGATTGGCTGGACGCGGACAATTTCTTTAACGTCCATTATATTAACGCCGTAAAGTTCTTCTCCAAGCTGGAAAGTAACTAACTGCCTTGATTCCGATTTATCAGCTTCCTTACTTACTGCCATTGGGCTATCCTCCCTTTGTTATCCTAGAAGTGTATCATCAAACCGCTTTATATTCAAGCCCGTTTTGCTATTCTCTAACCCAAATTTGACCGAAACCAAGCGCGCCAAGCCTAATTGACGCGGAGTGAACATCTTTCGCGGGAATACCTGTAACCAGTACGCGGTAAATTGAACCTGCTGATTCCAATTCAACCTCAAATCCGGCTGATTTTATGTATTCTGCGGTTTTAATCGCAACATTTTGCGCCGAATAAGCGCCTACTTGTAAACGGAACGTTTTACCGGAATTCTGGTCGGGTAAATCGGGAACTATCCTGACATCTTCAGGTTTTACCGGAGGAGGAAAAGCCGATACAGGCTCGACTTTACGAATAGGAATTGACGGCTTCTCATCATCTTTATTCGGAGCCTCTTTTGGGGCAGGCTGTTCTTTAGGCGGTCTGGCTTTTTTGGGCGCAGGTTTCTGAACCGGAGGAGCTTCTTCAGGCTCTGCTTTCGGCGCAGGCGGCTCATATTTAACAGAAGGCTCATGCCTGGGCGGTTCGGGTCTTGGCTGAGGACTTACATGTTGTTGACGATTATGAACAGGCTCAGGCTGACGGTACGCGCGTTCGTCCCTTGACTCGCGGGCTTCTCTTGCCTCACGAGCCTCGCGCGCTTCTCTTGCCTCGCGCGTCTCGCGAACTTCTCTTGACTCATGAGCTTCACGCGCTTCTCTGGCTTCGCGCGCCTCACGGGCTTCCCTTGCCTCACGAGCCTCGCGCGCTTCTCTTGCCTCGCGCGCTTCACGTTCCTCGCGGGCAAGCCGCGCTTCTCTGGCTTCACGGGCCTCGCGTTCTTCACGGGCAAGACGATCTTCACGGCTCTGGCGTATATCGCGCTCTTCACGCGCTTCTCTTTGATCGCGCATATCCATGGACATTGCCATCATCCACGCCAAAAATGCGCTGTCTCCCGCGCTTCCTGAACCAGAAGGCATAGGAATATACATTCCCTCGCTCTGGGCAGGCTTCGGACTGGCAGGAGGTTCCGCAGACGGAGGCGGAGTTTCAACCGAAGCGACTGCTACCGGCGCTGGAGATGGGGACGTTGGCGAAGGCGAAGGAGGCGGCGGAGGCGGTAAATCAACCGTCGGGCTTTTTTCCTCATTGGCCGCCGCGATCTTCGGCGGAGGGGCGCTTATGGAAAGCGCGACAGTATCGCCCTGTTTTAACTCCAAGGCTTTATATGCATCAGCCGAAAGATCGATAACACGGCTGGACGACACACTTATTCTGTTGGTAATTTTAACCTCTATTTCTTTGCCATTTGCCGTATTTGTTACTTTTACATTGGAATTTAGCGGCAAAGAGGAATGTGCGGCAGAAAACCCGCTATCTTTCATTTCCTGGCTAGCCGCTCCCTTCTGGCTGAAATTCCCCATTCTTACCTGAGCGGAAAGGGGTAAAAGCAGGGAAAAAATGAAAAACAGCGAAAATATTGGTTTTTTCATCATATTTTTATGTCCATTACTCTAATTGTAAGAAATTAAAATTCAGAATTCAAGGAAATGTCAAAAAAAAATCATAAAAAATCTCAAAAAAAATCCCGCTAAAGTCAAGCAAAACCGCAAGTCCGCGCCAATATATACAAAAACATCTAAAAACTTCAGTTTTTAAAGGTTCCCATGTATAAATACTTTTTCGGAGGTAGAATTTTGAGCGTTAACAAAAAATTCAAAAGCAGTGTTTTCTCTTTCATTTTCAGCAATCCTGACACTTTAAGGGAACTCTACTAGTCTGTAACTGCTAAATGTTCACAATAACTTATTACCAGACATCCTCACGCAGAGGGCGCGGAGACGCAGAGGATTAAGGGGGACTAATCCCTTTCATGTTGTTTTTCATTATAAAATAATAAAAAAGCATAGCGGGAAACGTGCAATTAGGTAACAAAGCGCAGTTCTCCGCGCCTTTGCGTCCTATGCGACCTCTGCGTGATAAAAAACAAAGTGTAGTTTTAGTTGTTACAGACTACTACTGCGCTATTGAGGGAATACCCCTAAACAATGACGTCACGGCCGTCATCAACACCCTTGAGGATATTATTTTTATGTATATGAATAACGTCATATCCTTTGAAACCGGCGGTAAACTGGTTATCTTAATTGAACACCAGTCTACGATTAACCCCAACATGGCTTTGCGCCTTCTTATGTACATAGGCAGAGTTTACGAAAAAATCATTAAAGGCAAAAAAATATACTCATCGGCAAAAGTTCCAATACCCCAGCCGGAGTTTTTTGTGCTGTACAACGGGGAAAATCCGTTTCCCGGCGAGAAAACGGTAAAACTCTCCGAATTATTTGAAAGCGCGGAAAGTTTAGGTTTTTCAAGAAAAAAATTTCCCGCGCCGGAACTTAAAGTGAAAGTCATAAACATAAACGAGGGAAAAAATGAAGGGATAGCAAAGAAATGCCGTATGCTGGCGCAGTACAGCGCGTTTATATCGAAAGTGAGAGATTATCAGAAAGAAGGTTTAACTCTGAATGACGCCGTAAAAAAAGCAGTGCCATATTGCCGCGAACATGATATAATGAAGGGGTTTTCGGAAGAACACGTAAAGGAGATAATGAGTATGCTGACGACGGAATGGAACTGGGACACCGCGAAAGAAGTCTGACAGGAAGAAGAGTACGAAGAAATCTTGAAACTTTTTGAACAGGGATTGTCTATAAAAGAACGGTTTAGGTCTGACCACTATGGAGTGATCAAGCAAGCAAAACGAAAAGGGACATAAAAAAACACCTGACCGAAGCGACCAGGTGTTTTGCTTAACAATGAAGCGCGGGATTTTACGCCGCGCTTACATTATTTCAGGCTATGTACCTGTTATGGATAAGAATAAGTAAATGTATAAGAAGCGGGACTTGATCCGCTAGAATCATTCACTTCTAACGTAACAGTATGACTTCCTGCTTGCCAGAATACATCCATATCAGTAGCAGTAGCAAGAGTAATAATATCATCATGGTTGACAGGAATATTATCAATTTTCCAAGTTTCTGAGGCAACACCTGCAAGACCTGTTACTGCCAAATTAAGAGTTAAAATTAAAGTAGTATCATTATAAGATATTGAAGAAACACTGGTAAACGTTGGTGTACCATAAGAAGGACCACTACTCCAAGAAAGAGACACGCCACCCAAATTTACGTTGACAAATGAATCAATATCCCACGCCGCGTATAAGGTAAGCCCTTTTATTATCTTATCTGTATTGCCTACTTTACTGGCCGTAGCAGCAGTATCATAATACCATCCGGCGAAATGATAACCAGTAGATGAATATGAAGGAGCGGTATTACTAATTTCAGATAAAATAACTTTACCGTGACCGAGAGATTCACTTGTAGAACGACCGCCAGACGGCTCATCAGAACCATAATTGTAAAGTAATGTGTAGACATTTTGTCTTAGTGTCGGTAATATCGGAAGCGCCGCTAAATTGCATGTACTTGTAAAACCTGAATAAATATAGACTATTTCCTGTACATAACCATTTTCGTGATTTGCCTTTTCTAACTTAATAATCACTCTGTAAAAACCGGAAGCAATACTTTCTGTTCCTGTATTGGAACTCATTAAATCTATATTACTTATTGATGTTACGGGAACTCCTGCTAAAGTATAAAGGGTTAAAGTAGCGGTATCATACGTAGAAAAATCTGAAGTACCAAAGTTCCAAGAAAACTCACCGTTACTATTAATTGAAGCTCCATTAAAAGTACTGGGAGCATCGCCTGCAATTTCTTTTAACGTAATACCTACGCTCTGATCAGAACTTAAGTTGTTTATTTGCCTAGTTCCCCATGCCACATATTTAGTGGTTCCATTATCATTGGTGGTACACGCTAAAACTAAAAAAGTATAGTTTTTGCCGGAATCCAACGCAATTGTATTAGTAGTTGAAAAAGCAAAAGAAGTACAGTAAGTAGAAAAAGCTGTTCCTGTCAGTGATACAGCCGCACTGTCAGTGTCGTTATAGACTTTTAAAAGAAAGTAAGGAATAGACGCCAAAGTGGGATAAGTGGTTGCTGGATCGGGCTTAATTACCGCCCTTGGGTCTGAATTCCCTAAACTCAGACTAACCAATGTTTTACCTTCAGGCGCGGACTGCGCTTCAGGGGTTGTATTGTCCAGCGGGGCAATACAGCCAATTATAAGCGCCGTAACTAGCGCCGCCATTAATACGGCAATTACAGTTTTTTTCGTTTTCATTCAATTCTCCTTAATCTTCAAAATTTAAAACTTGTAACACAAGTATTCTACAACATTTCCTGTTAAAATACTATCCCTGTTCTCTAATTCCACCTATTAAAACCTCCTAAACATCAACTTTCCTTAAATTGGGTTACAGGTAATTTTAATTACCCCGGATTGCGGTGATGCTACGCCTGCAGTATCAACCAATTCTACATATATATAATGGTCTCCAGCCTGCCACCAACCATCATCAGCGCTTACAGAAAAAGCAAGGTTTAATGGGAGTGAAACTCCGCTACCTAAAACTGTATTATCTTTATACCAAGTAATGGAATTGTATGAATCGGGATTAGTTAATGTTATTGTAATATTAAAAGTACCATCGCTTTGATTAAAAGAGCCGACAGATTGATTAAAAGTCGGGATATAGGTTGATGATGAGAAACCAAGACTAATGACAATTGTAACATCAAATACATCTTTTCTTCCAACTTTTAAAACAGTAAAACTAGTTACTTTGCCGTCAGTGTATTCGGCAAAAACATAATCGCTTTGCGTGCCTACGCCAGGAAGTTCAATTATACTCCTATTTTGAAGCGTAATTCCGCCGGTAGTAACACCCGCCGTCCGGTATTGATAAATCCCAGTCTGCTTCGTAGCAACATACTTTTTATATGACGTATCTGCTATAATAAGAAGGTTGGCAGGAGAGGTACTGTCATAATAGGCTGATGTTCGTGAAAAATCACCCCAAGTTCCTGTTTTTGGAACCATCATTACTTCATAATTATTCCCGGCGTCAACTACAGGGGCAAGATCAAGATATAAACTCCCCGATCCTGCAATTGTTACCGCGCCGCTTGTTACATTAGCATTTTTCACCGATGTATCGCCAAAAGCAAAATATCCATATATACCGTCAGCAAACGGTTTGGCGGCTTTTACTTTGTATGTATAATTATTTGTCAGGTTTAAAATCTGATTCCCTTTCAGAAGACCAACATCATTTAATGTTGCTGTATTTTCACCGTTAGCCTTTACAAAAAGGTTTCTTTTTAAATCTGTTCCATCATATTCTTCCAGTCTGTAATATTTACCGGGTGTTAGACCTGAAATAATGCCATTTCCTGCTTTTAAGCTGGCATAATCGTCTGAACCTGTATCAATTTTAACTTTTGCTTTTGTCGTCTCAATAAGATCCTGTACATCCGGGTTTTCCAAAAATACCTCAAAATTGACCGGATTCATGCAGGCGCACATGGTCATTATAATCAAAAGAGAAAAAATAACTGCCGATGTTTTTACAGAGGCATTAACCATCATCATTATAAATATACCATATTTAAGACGGTAAATCAAATAAAAGGACAAATTTTTAACATGACAAAATCATTGTTTTTGTCATCTTTTATATATAATTAGTGTTTATCCGTAAAGTCGGTTACTTTGCGGACAAACCTTGTATTTTCTCGCCTAAAGACTATGAAAATACGTTTTTTGGCAGTCTGTCTATAATGTGGATACATTACAGACAGACTCTAATTACCTTTCACTTGATATTGTCAAAAAACTGTTTATTCGCGGGTAGTTTTAATACCCAGCCCGCTACTCGGGGGAGACTTGTGGCGGTTTTGTACAAGCCAAAAATTTTGTATTCAACGGTATTAAACCTGTCATGGAAAAAAACATGATATTTATAAAATTCCCGTACTTATGAATTAACTTCAGTCCCGCGCCGCGGTCTAGCTATAGAAAACACCCTTATTCAAAAAATGACTTATTACCAAAAATCCTCACGCAGAGGGCGCGGAGGCGCAGAGGATCAAGGGGGATTAGCTAACTTGTATCTCTTTCATGTTATTTTTCTTTTATAGAATAATAAAAAAGCATAGCGGGAAACGCGCAATTAGGTAACAAAGCGCAGTTCTTCGCGCCTTTGCGTCCTCTGCGTGATAAAATACAAAGCGTAGTTTTAACTGTTACAGAGTACTACAACCATTATGTCATCGTTTTCAATATAAAAAACAGCCCTATATTTTCCTTTACGCAAACGATAATATATCCGGCTTGCCTCTTTTGACATTTTTATTGTTTTATGTAAAAAAGATTTAAGTCCTTTGTTATATCTATCGCCGTAAAGGCATTGGACTTGTTCGACAACCCGGTTGGTTGTAAAACAAGTCCAATAAGTCCTTTACTTATTCTCTTTGCAATATATGCGGATTGGACAAAACAAGGGAACCTTAAAGAAATTAAGAGCCTTTTTTCTTTCTGTCAAAGAAGCCGAATTTATAGCCGGCTTTAAAACTAAGAACGAAATGATCATAATGTATCACTTCGGGTTTTGTATAAAGTTCGTCATAGTGGTTTTTCATGCTTACATCGCCATAATACATATAGCTGGCTTCAAAAAATATCGCGCCGTTTTTTCCGCCTTTTACAGACGCTTGAATTCCACCGCCGTAAGAAAGTAGCGGCATACTGGCAAATATGTCATTTTCTTTCGGGAAACGCATGGGATAGGCAACCGCGCCGTACGGCTCAATTACTAAATTACTTAAAAATTTTAAGGGGAATTTAAGTTCCGCAGATAACAATATATTGTATAATTTATAGTTTTGAACTACCTCTTCCAATGATAATTGAACGCCCGGTTCCAGGCTCATAAAATCAAGGAATTGAACTTCCGCGCCCAATTTTGCCCCCATAACGGGAACAATTTTATTGTCCAGCGGGGCTATTAACGGCGGATTAACCGCGTCATTGTAAATTCCCGACCCGCCTATTAAGTCGTCGCTTTTTAATGCTAAACACATCAATGAGTAATCAAATGAGGTGCGCAAATACAGCCATTTATTCCGCCATGTGTCGTCTTCAGGAGCGGCCGCAACTACCTCATCTTCGGGAAGATTCGCCATAAGCATGAAAAACACCAATTGACTGTAAAGCAACATTTCTTCTTCATCGGCGAATAAGTATTCCATGGTAACTATTACATTCGAGTCTTGAACCCTAACAAGGCTTACGTTAAACCTTGATCTTTGTTCCGCCTGGTCGAATTCAATCGTAAATTTTATGTAATATTTCGCGGCGGCGATATTATCGGTAACATCGTACCCGGCGGCGTTTGCCTCTATTTTTAGGGCGTGAATAAAGCCATCCACGAGGCTTTGCGAGCCGGTTCCCTGTATGTTCAGCGTTATATTCTTCTTATTCGCCGCATAAATGGCAGAAACCGAGAAAAAAAGCATTAATATAGCGCATGAGGCTCTTTTTACCTTTTGCCGCATTATTTTAAGTTTAATACATTATTACCGTATTTACAATGTTTTGAAACTTTATGCCGGCAATTTAAAGTTTAAGTAAATACTTAAGAAACATCGGAAGATTCATCACGCAAAGCTCGCGGAGAACGCAGAGAACAGGACCTAATTACCTTATTGTGCGTCTGCAATATGTTTTTTCTTATCTTTTTATGAAGAAGAATGAAAACAGCGATTGGCTTACGCATTACTTATAGTTCTCTACGCCTTGTCGCCCTCTGCGTGAGAATATTTAAAGGCAAGTTCAATACAGGCTAATATTGAAAGAGATAAACTTAAAATTACCGATTTTATGATATTAAGGCTGGTTAAAAAATAAAAAAAGCCCGGCAATGACCTACTTTCCCACCCCTTAGAGGGGCAGTATCATCGGCGCGAGAGGGCTTAACTTCCGTGTTCGGAAAGGGAACGGGTGTAACACCTCCGCCATAA
>JAITUY010000010.1 GCA_031286095.1 Treponema sp.
TGGGGATTGAAGTTTAATCCTGTAGTGCCGCCTAAGAGCAACAGGAGAAAGCCTTGGGAATATGACGTAGAACTATACAAGAGGAGGAATGAAATAGAACGTTTTTTTCGCCGGCTTAAAGCGTATCGCGGAATTGGAACCAGATATGACAAACTTGATCTTATGTTTACGGCCTTTATCTGGCTGGCTTGTATTTGTATCTTCCTCGTAGTGTGAACACGCCCTAGTATCCAAAATAAACTTTTGAGGTAGATTTTTGATATTTTCCTGTTTCAGGACAGTACCCGGAGAAACTAGACAGAATATTTAGATCAAGGTATACTGCATATATACTTAATTTTGTTGGAGACTCCTATGTTAAGACAAGTTATGACACCATGCAAAGGAAATTACACAATTTTTATCCCTGCTAAATTTTACAGGAAAGAAACAGAGGGGTTGGCATTTCCGTTCTACAACAAAAAAGCAAATCAAAACAGTGATAGTATAAATGATATTCCCGGTAATTGACACGATATGTTAATAAACCCCTTTACCCGCGCAAGGAATTTCGCCGTTTCAAACCCCGCCGCCATGCGATACGCTATGGACGGTTTTTTTTCTGCCCTTGCCGTAAATATCGCTTCCAACAATAACAATTTATTCGCGCTCCGCCTTGGCGCGGGCGATTACCAGTTAAGCCTTGTGCAATTTTTACCGCAAATATTCACCATGCTGATTTTGATACCCGGCGGACTTTTTGCCGGAAGCCTGCACAACAAACGCAGAATGGTTATCGGCGCTTTAATTACAGGCTCTGCAGGGTATTTGTTTTGCGCTTTATCGCCGTTTTTCAGGCTAACTGGCGCGGGAAACAGCTCCGCGTCCGCATATTCAATTTACTTCTTTCTTGTCTTCCTCGCGCTGGCGGTCGGCGCTGTGGCGACGTATAACATCTCGTGGCAGTCATTTTTTCCCGAAGTCGTAGACACACAAGAACGCAACCGTGTTTTAACAATGCGCTCCCACATGGACGTTTTTATCAGCATACCGCTTCCGCTGTTGGTCGGCACAATATTACTGCATACCTCTGCGGGAAGCGGAAAAATCACCGTACATCAATGTTTTTATTTTTTCGCCGCGCTGTTTCTGATACTTGCGGCGGTAAATTACCGCAGAATAAAAGCCGTACGGCATATCAAGCCAAAGCGCGTTTCTTTTTACGAAATAAAAAACGCCGTAAAAAGCCTTTTGCATAACAAACAATATTTGCTGTTTACCGGAACTGCGATTTTCTTTTATATGACATGGCATTTTGACTGGACTATATGGTTTATAGCACAGGTAAATTATTTGAAAATGAACGAGTTTCAGATTGGGCTTACGACATTGGGCGCGACAACCGCCCAGTTTTTAACAATGCGTTTCTGGAGCCGCATAAATGAAAAACACGGCGTCGTGCTTCCGGTTACTTTCGGCATTATCGGATTAAGCCTTTGTCCCGCCGCCATGATTATTGCAACCGGTCTGCCCCTTTCCATAGCGCCTTATGTTTTTTTGATATTAAACGTTCTTGTCAACCTGCCGCTTGCGACCACTACTTTAAATATGCTCCAATGCCTTCTGCAGGTAACCGGCGAAGAAAATGTCAGTTTTTCGATTTCGGTTTACACCTGCCTTGTATGCCTTTCAAACGCAGTAATGCCAGTCGCGGGCGTTGCCCTTTACCGCGCACTCGGCGGCGGCATTAACGGACTCAGGCTTGCATTTGCGATTATTTTCGCCTTGCGGATTGTTGCCGCGTGTTTATGGCTTCTGCGGCGGAAATGGCAGGAGAAACTTTTTTCTTAAAAACATCTCGCAGGTGCGCAGAGGAAAAAATTTTTCCGCTTTCGCCTCATTTCTTCCTTATAACATCAAACCCGCAATAGGGAACAAGCGCGCGGGGCAGGCGTACAGAGCCGTCCTCTTGCTGGAAATTTTCCAGAATGGCGATAATCGCGCGGGAAATGGCAATCGCCGTTCCGTTTAACATATGGACATATTTATTTTTACCGTCGTCATCCTTGTATCGAATGTTAAGTCTTCGCGCCTGATAGTCGGTGCAGTTTGACGTAGAAGTTACTTCCCCCCATTCGCCGCTATTGCAACCCGGCTGGCTTGCCCTGCCAGGCATCCACGCTTCCAAATCCCACTTGCGGTAAGCAGGCGCGCCCAAGTCTCCGGTGCAGGTATCTACCACGCGGAAAGGTATGTTAAGCCCTTCAAAAATTTCTTCTTCTATCAACCGCAGTTCTTCATGAAAGCGCCCCGATTCTTCGGGCAGACAGTAAACAAACATTTCTAGTTTTGTAAACTGATGAACGCGGTACAAGCCTTTTGAGAACTGACCTGCGGCTCCCGCTTCCCGCCTGAAACAGTGGGAAAGCCCCGCCATACGAAGCGGCAGTTTTTCTTTTGGAAGAATCATGTTGGAATAATAGCCGCCAAGTGTAATTTCCGCAGTCCCGACAAGGCAGGTATCTTCGCCTTCCAAAGTGTATACATTGGACTCCGCTCCGCGCGGATTAAAACCTATTCCTTCAAGTATTTCCTCGCGCGCAATATCGGGCGTAATGAATGGGGTAAACCCCTTTTTTTGCAAAATATCCAGCGCATAACGCACAAGACCAAGTTCCAGATATACGCCCTCATTTTTAAGATAGTAAAATTTAGTGCCGGACACTTTTGTACCGGAATCAAAATCGATAATATCAAGGTCCTGACCCAGTTTAACATGGTCGGCAGGTTCAAAATTGAACTTGGGAAGATTGCCGACCTTCTTCACTTCAAGATTGTCCTTATCCTCTTTTCCAACAGGCGCGTCAGGGTGCGCCATGTTCGGTATTTTCCGCGCTTCCGTTAAAAGGTCTTTCTCGATCACTGCAAGCTCGCTTTCAGCAGACGTGATTTCTTCTTTCAGTTTTTTCCCTTCTTCGATAAGGACGTTTCTCGCGTCTTGTTCAAGCTTACCCTTCATAGCATCGGCGTTAGAATTGCGCTTTTGCTGTAAAGATTGAAGATGAGTAGTAAGCTCCGTCCTCTTTGCGTAAAGGCGCGCCACTTCCTGCGCATCGGCTTTCATAAAACGATCGGCGATATTTGCCGTAACCGCGTGTAAATTTTCCACGATAAATTTATAGTCTAGCATAAAGGTATTGTAGCGAAAAAATAACAAATGTACTACCATTAAATTATGAAAGTTTTATTGATCTGCGATGATTACTGGCATCCTGGACAAGTCCCCATCGGCGGCGTTTCCCCGCTTAAAGAATGCGGTTTTCAATTTGACATTATTACCAACGCGAACGACTTTTCACCTGACTTGCCGGGAAAGTACCCCGCCGTACTTTTAAGCAAATGCGACGAGGTTTCGCAGACGGACAAACAGCCTTGGAAAACATCCGCTGTACAGCGGGCATTTACCGATTATGTTGAAAACGGCGGCGGACTTTTGGCGGTTCATTCGGCAGTCGTGTGCGGAAATGACACTCATGCCCTTGATAGTTTGATCGGCTGTCGTTTTATCGGACACCCCAACGCCTGCCCCGTCAGCGTCCAGCCTATAAAGCTCCACCCAGTTACAGAGGACGTAGGTTTCTTTTGTGAAACAGACGAACATTACAGGATTGAAATTACCGCAGAAGACGCCAATATTCTGCTTGCGTCATATTCGCCGCCGCAAGGAGAAGAAAGCAAGTATCAGGAAGACCCATATCATAATACTACCGCATGCATCTGCCCTGCTGGATATATTCGCACACAAGGCAAAGGGCGCATCTGCGTTCTCACTCCCGGGCATAATCCCGCCGTCTGGCAAAACGCACAATTTCAGAAATTACTGGAAAACGCGCTAAACTGGTGCGCCAAAAAAACACCTTTTAACAATTAAATTTTTTGAAAGACCTCTTACAGATACATTAGTACTCTGGAACAGCTAAAACTATACTTTGTTTTTTATCTCGCAGAGGTCGCAGAGGACGCAAAGACGCGAAGAAATGCGCTTTGCTCCATAATTGCGCGTTTCCCGCTATGCTTTTTTATTATTCTATAAAAGAAAAACAACATGAAAGGAATACAAGTTAGCTAATCACCCTTGATCCTCTGCGCCTCCGCGCCCTCTGCGTGAGGATTTTTGGTAATAAGTCATTGTGAACATTTAGCTGTTACAGAGTTCTAGTACTATGACAGCTAAAACTATACTTTGTTTTTTATCTCGCAGAGGTCGC
>JAITUY010000175.1 GCA_031286095.1 Treponema sp.
ATGTCATACCCTTACCGTAATCATTGTTTCAACCGGCATTCGTTAAGGATGAAATTAATTTGTGGTATTATAAACTATGATCGCCATCCTTAAATGGTTATTAAACAAGTCTATTAAAAAACCATTGATTTTGGGCGTTTTGGGGCTAATTTTAGGTATACTTTGAAGTCATTTTTTTAGAAACTATGTTTTTCTGCAACCTCAACAGGACTGTTAATGTACGCCGCCAGTAGGCGGCTAGGGGGCAGGCAATGTCATTAACAGCCAAAACGTTATGCGCCAATTTTTGCGGTATGTCAAAGACATCGTTCACACCTTTGTACATAAACATCGGTAACACTTTTATTTAAATCCTTACAGGTTAATGATTTAATAAAAAATGGTCATATTTAGCTGGTAACATAAATTTTGATATAACTCCTTACAGTATATAGATTTAGGTGTAACTTGCGTATAGTGATTTATCATGCTTTATCAAAAAAATTGACGCTATCTCTTTACCCAGCATAGAATTGTTGCAACGTCTTTTTTCACAATAGGTGTTACCGATGTCTTTGGGTTGCACCTGTAAATAAGCGTTGCCTTTATTTAATAAATATGATAAAATAACTATATGGAAGTTAATTTGTGAAAAAAATATATTTGTTATGTATTTTATTATTTTTTTCGAATATTTTATTCGCTCAATCAGAAATAACAGGCTTAAATGTTGTTTCTAAACATTTTGGACAGTCTTTTTCTCAACTAATTAGTAGTATACCAAAGGGGGCAGTTACAGAAAGCCGAGATAACTTATTTTATATATTTAATTATCCGTTGAACAATTATACTTCTTTATTCTTTATCGATCCAAAAAAAGGAGTTAATCATTATGTAATATTCGCTCATACAGAAAATAGTCTTTCAGATTATTATAAATATTTATTAAATATATTTATAGAATTATATGGAGATTATACTAATTTTGAATCGAGTGTATTTTTTTATTCAAATTTACCTGAAAACATTTCAAGAATAGAATTAAGCAAACCAGAATCTGATACTGAGAATAGAAATGTATTATTAATTAGATGGTATGGTTTTTAGTAAAAGCAAAAACCGACACATAAAACGATATATGCAATGCTACCAGAATTGGTTGACAATAATAAAAAAATAAAATATACTTGAAAATCAGGTAAATAACATGGATAAAAATATAGATATTGTAAAAAACCATTTTTCAAATGATGTTTTTATAAAAGAAATGTTTGATAGAAATAATTTAGGACTTAGAAATTGGGAAAAAATAGTTATAGAAAGGTATTTTGAAAAAAATGGAAATAAAATACTAGATATTGGTTGTGGCACTGGTAGAGAAGCAATCGCACTGGCTAAACTTGGTTTCAAAATTACTGGAATAGATATTTCTGAAGAAGAAATTGAAATCGCAAAAAATGAAGCACAAAAAGAACAGTTAGAAATTGAATTTAAATTATGTAATGGAATAAACTTAGAATTTGACAAAGATACTTTTGATTATTCAATAATTTGGGTACAAACATTTGGAAATATATATACAAAGGAAAACAGAATAAAAATATTATTTGAAAATAAACGAGTATTAAAAAATGATGGTATTTTATGTTTTTCTACACATGATTATGAATATGTAAAAGGTAATTATAAACAATTTACAAAGGGACACAGGTTTTACCCATATTCAAACAGTAAATGTTATTGGAAATTATTTACAATTGATGAAATAAATAATCTTGTAAATGAAATTGGATTCAAAATTCTATTTTTAGGAAAATCAAAAGAACTAGATAAAAATATAAACATTGATGTATTGATTTGTATATGTAAAAAATAAATACGGTAGCATTGCACATAACGAGGTTGCAGAAAAACTATTTTTGAACAAAAAAGCTATTGAAAAACCATTGATTTTGGGTGTTTTGGGGCTAATTTTAGGTATATTTTGAAGTCATTTTTTTAGAAACTATGTTTTTCTGCAACCTCAACGAGGTCTGTATGCGCTTCGCCGCCTTACGGCAACTCGGGCTACGAAAAACCGCAGTCGGGCGTACGCCTTTTGTGCAGTTTTTCTTCGCCACATTTGGGGCAGGGGTCGTTGCTACGCAAAACCCTATTACCTGTCCCAAGCGTCAGTTACAGCCAGAACGATATATTTCTTATGTCGTATTATTTCGTGAGATTTATGGTAAAGAATTATTTTCGGACACAACCAACTCTGCTAAAAATTTTATTCAATTTTGTCCGCATTTATTGTAATTCAATTTGTTTACCCAAAAATCGCATTGAAGTAACTGTAACATCTTTTGGAGTTATTACCAAAAAAGTATGTTTTGTTTTTCCAGGCAATATTTTTCCAAACTTTGAATATTCCCTGTTCAAAATAAACTCGGCAAGAGATACCAATGCCGATCCCGCTTCTGTAAAACCAGCGTCATCGTTTACAGGCAGAATCCGGTAAGTGAAATCATCTTTATCGCAGGCTATTAAATAATTTTTTACAACAAGATCGCCCGTATACAATTCTTCAGTTTGCGGGATATTATTATTAAAGACCAGTTCAATTGCGGTAATTTTTGAATCTTTAAGGTCTCGAACACGAAGATCAGGACGCTCGACAGTTACTTCCTCGCGTTTTGACAGAAAACCTATTGACAGATTTTCAAATCTTTCAATAATTTTTTTGTTATATAACTGATTATAAGTGTTCGCGGCGGCCATTGCGCCTTTTGTTGTAAGTTCAAACCCCGTTGTAACGGCTTTTTCCGCCAGATTTCCAGCGACCTCTGCAATTTTTTCCCTATTATCGTATAAATATTTAGTTGTTAATACTCCATCAATAATTCCAAACACACAGGCAAAAACTACGCATAAAACTATTTTGATAATATTTTTTCTTACTCTTTCATTGTCTTTTTTAAAGTTGGCTATTATTCCAACCAAAGCCATCACGCCTATAACAAACAAGCCGATAATTATCAATGAAACCATAATAATTGCTATTAACATACATAACTCCTAACCTATATATTCGTATAAAGAACCCCAAAAAATTTAAGTTTTTGGCGATTACCTCTGTAAACAGTCTATATAATAAAATATTTTTTGTCAACTTGTCATACGGAAATCATTTTACATGCCTTGCATTCCCATACGCGCTTATAACGGCTAAAGACCTTACTGTTTCGGGAAAAGATTTAATGGCGGTAAAATAATAGGAATTATTTTGAAGAAACTTTTTGAAATAGCATTTGACGCCCCTGAACAGAATACGCGGGAAAAATTACCGGAAAATACTTAAACCGCATTTTTTATCGGAAGTTTAGAGTGTCCAAAAAGTAAAGATTTTTACCACGAACCAACACGGACTGCTTTTGTATTTTCGTAATATTTCTGCAAAATATTACGAAAATACAACATTAGAGAAGGTGTTCTTATAAGTTTTTCAACTTTTTCGGATACCCCCAACTCTATTTATAAAAGACAAAAACAAATTAACTGTTAACCGTTTCCTCCGCGTTATTAAGCGCAAGCTCGCTGATACTGACATCGGGGTGGCGATAACCCGGAGTGCCGAATTTTACGCGTCCGAACTGAATGGCGCGTAACGGACAAATATCAATACAACCCTGACAATGTTCGCATTTTCCTGTAAAGACCGGACGATTGTCCTTCATGACAATAGCAGAAACAGGACATATTTTCTTACATATTCCGCAAGCGTTACAACCGGCGCTTATACGATAGCGCTTATAAAAAATTTTAACCCCTATTGAGAAAAGAAATGAAATCAGCGCGGAAAAAGGACGAAAGGCATTCACACTGTTTCCATTCCCGGCGATAATACAGCGGGCGGCTTCTTCGGTCGCTGACCGTTGCATTAACAGGCGGCGTTCCAGTTTTTTTGTTTTTGGGGGGCCGAATATCGCCAAATAATTCTCTGCTGAAGGAATACGTCCAAAAAAGGAAATGCTAATATTTTTCCTTTTAAGAATACGGCTTAATGCAGTAAGTGTTCCTCCTGGACTGCTTCCGTAAGTAACAAATGCGGCAATATAAGGCGTTTTGAATTCGGCGTCTTTTACAAAACGGCTGACAATCAACGGCAGTCCGTAAGCATAGGACGGAAAAACCAAAACAATTTTTTCCGCTGTAAGAATTATCTTTTTCTTTCGCGCTTCGACGCCGATATTATACAATTCGCAGTTACCAATAATTTGCGCTATCTTTTTCGCCGACCAAAAACTGTTTCCCGTACCGCTGAAATAATAAATTTTTATCAATTGTAATTCTCCGTTTATGATGATTTATGCGGAATGTTATTCTTGTATCACTATTTTGGAAAATACGAACCAAAGCGTCAAGAGATAAACATTGGCGGCAATTAAAATTAGAAACTGCTCAAAGCATTTATAAACACGGCTTGCCTTTACAAGATTAAATTCATGTTTACAATAGACTTGTTCAATAACCGTTGGTTATAACCGCTTTGGTTGTCGAACAAGTCCAATAATTTTTTTTGAGTCCCGGACGCTTCAAAAATACTTTTAAATATAATTTTAATAACTGGACTTGTGAGACAACCCGGTTGGTTGTCTCACAAGTCTTGCGGTTTTTCAGGCTAAAGCCTTACAAAACCGCGTTTTTTATATGAAGTTGTTCGGAAAACTGAAGTTTCCGAACAACTCTACTCTTATATTCCCTGCCAAAGCATAAGAATTTCCTGTCTCTAACGTCTATCCGCCCAACAGCGCTTCGCAGGCTATCTTCGCCGCCTCTTGCTCCGCGCTTTTTTTGTTTCTGCCGACGCCAGGTCCGTAGACGGTCTCGTTCACGCATACTTCTATCCAGAAAGTGCGCTCATGTTCGGGACCGGAACGCTTGATCATGCGGTAGTCGGGATAAGTATGGTAAAGCCGCTGGCAGTATTCCTGCAAAAGAGACTTGTAATCTTTGTGGTAATTTTCGCCTGTTACGCGTACAATTTCAGCGGAAATACAGCCGCTTACAAAATCAAACGCTGTCTTGTAACCGGAATCAAGGTAAAGCGCCCCGATTAGCGCCTCCATCGCATCTGCAAGAATTGCCTTTTTTGTTCTGCCGCCTGATTGATCTTCACCCTTGCCAAGCAAAAGCATTTCATCAATCTTTAAGCCTTTGGCAATTTCAGAAAGAATGTCTTCGGAAACTACAACAGATTTTATTTTTGCAAGCTCCCCTTCGCTTTTTTCGGGGAAATCTTTATAAAGAAGCGTAACGCAGACCGCGCCCAAAATGGAATCGCCCAAAAACTCAAGGCGCTCGTTGTTGTATTTATTACCCGTCTCGTTGGAAACCGAGCGGTGTATAAAGGAAAGATTTAAAAGATCAAGGCTCTTAAATTTAAAACCGGCGGCTTTTTGGAAAACCGCCAGTTTTTTCTTTCTTTCCGAACTGAGAATGTACTTATTATTTTTGCTGGGATTTGATAAATTCGTATGCGTCCTTTACGGTTTCAAATTCATTGGCTTTTTCATCGGGAATGTTAATGCCCATTTCTTCTTCTATGGCATAAACTAACTCGTAGGTGTCCAACGAGTCGGCCCCTAAATCCTGACGGAATGACGCTTCCAGTGTGATTTTTCCCTCATCGACTTCCAGTTTTTCAGCGATAAGTTTTTTCATCTTTTCAAATAATTCGTCCATTTCTTTCCCCTTAAATTAAACTTTTGAATCCGGAACTATTACCTGCTTCCCCCTGTAAAAGCCGCATTTTGGGCAAACACGGTGCAAAAGAACCTTGTTGCCGCAACTACTGCAATTTATCATCGTGGGAACGGTAAGTTTCATGTTGATGGACTGCCGACGGCTTGTCCTCGCTTTTGATGTTTTACCTCTTGGTACTGCCATTTCTAAACCTCTCTAAGCTTATTTGTGATATTAACAAAATCACATATTTTTGTCAAGTTAAAATATTAACTATACTTCTCTTTTAAAGCCCTTTCCACAAGCGGCGGAACCATGCCTTTCAAATTCCCCTTAAAAGAAGCCACTTCTTTTATTGAAGACGAACGAATTACAACATATTCGGGATCGGTTGTCATAAAAAGAGTCTCTATCCCTGAATCGAGCATTTTATTCATCATGGAAACCTCAAATTCATAGGAAAAATCCTCCAGCCCGCGCACCCCCCTCAACATCAATTTTATACCTTCTTTCTTCAAAAAGTCCACTATAAGGGTGTCGCAAACAGAAACCGACACATTTTTGCAGTCTTTTGCAAGCTCCCGTATCATATCAGCGCGCTCAACTGCGGAAAAAAGGTAGTTTTTTCGCTTGTTTTCGGCAATCACCACCACAAGTTCCTCAAAAATGGCGGAAGCGCGTTTAATAATGTTCACATGACCCGATGTGGGGGGATCAAAAGACCCCGGAAAGGCCGCTTTCAACATATCTTACCATAACGTAAATCGATATTAAAAACAACCGCAGATACATATAAATTTGACAAATTTAATAAAAGTGGTGTATCATTGTAAGTAATGAAAGAAAAAATACAATTATTTATTGTCTTGGTTGTGTTTTTGGCTGTTTTAAGTCCTTTTTTCTCATGCGGTTCGTCTTCAAAACAACAAAATACGGATAATGAAGAATGGAGCTATGTCCAAGGAGGGACTACTTTTAAGGTTACAAAAGAACAATATGACTCTACCAAGGAAGATGTACAGCATTTTATAGAAAAGCTTAACCAAACGATCAGAAAAAAAGACTATAAAGCGTGGAAAGCGGCGTTATCTACAGAATATTTTAATAAAATATCTTCCCCCGAAAACCTTCAGCAAGTATCCGAATTGCCGGCAATGAAAACACGAAGGATTACGCTAAAAACTGCCGAAGATTACTTTATAAACGTTGTTGTTCCTTCCAGAGCCAACAGCAGGGTTGACGATATCGAATTTATCGGGGAAAATAGAGTTAAGGCATTCACAGTCACGACAAATAAGGCTGGTGAAGAACAGCGTCTTCGTTTATACGATCTTGAAAAAACCGGAAATATGTGGAAAATTATTGATTAAGGAGATTATTTATGCTTTCATTAAAACGTTTTTCCGTCATAGTGATAACGGGAATTATTGCCGTATCGGCGCTTTCTGCGCAAGCAAAAGAAAAGGAAATGACGGTCGAAGAATCCTATCTTCAGGAATCCATTCAACTTATGATCATAAGGGAAACTGCAAGAGCGGAATCCAGAGAACAAAAAATAATCGCGTTGGAATATATCAAAGATGCTATTGACCACGGAAATACAAACGACGAGATCCGTCAGACACTGGAGTATCTTTCCAGAGAAGGAAGAATGACTGTATCCAGAGAAAACGGGCGGGTTACAAATAATTTTCCCGATGTTAGGCGGCAAGCGGCAAAATATTTGGGGCAGATGGGTACGGAAGAAGCCCAAAAATCGCTTATGGAAATCATGCGGTTTGAAAACGAACCTATGGTTCTTCAGGAAGCGGTAAAATCCCTCGGCGATATCGGCATTAACAATAACAACGAAACAGTCGCGCATATTGCGTGGATAGCCAGAAAATTTGACAACACAAACCCCGACAATCTTTTGGCAATTGCCACAATTGACGCTTTTGAAAAACTTGCCAAGAAAAACGATGGTCTTAAATCACCAGAAGCAATTCAGATTCTTGCCCGCATTTCCGAAGGAAACTACGTTACGCCTGTCAGGGAAAGGGCAAGGCAATTACTTGCAGACTTGCGCGCCTACGGCGACAATTAATGTCAAATTGATGGAGCAATGATTTTAAATTTTCTGTTACTTAAACGGAAAAAGGTCTTTGCTCTTGTTGGAGAAAGCGGTACAGGTAAAAGTTTTCGCGCAAAACTTGTCGCTCAAAAATACGGGATAGACTTAATCATCGACGACGGTCTTTTAATCAAGGACAACCGTATTTTGGCGGGACATTCCGCAAAAAAAGAAAACTCTTTTCTTACGGCTGTAAAGGTAGCCTTATTCGACGAGAAGGCCCACAGGGACGAAGTGGCGCGCAGGCTTCAAAACGAAAAATTTAAACGCATTTTACTTTTGGGTACTTCCGAAAAAATGGTGAATAAAATCGCCGCGCGTCTTCAGCTGAACCCTCCGTCAAAAATAATTAAAATTGAAGACATTGCGTCTCAGGAAGAAATAGACAAAGCGATCAGAACAAGGCGTATAGAGGGCAAACATGTTATTCCCGTTCCGTCTATCGAAATAAAAAGAAATTATCCCAGCATTTTTTTTGAAGCGATAAAAATTTTTAAAAGACGCGCGTCTTCGGCGGGCATAGGTCCCGTGCCAATCATGCATGAAAAATCTGTTGTAAGACCTGAATATTCAAAACGCGGCAAGGTTATAATTTCCGAAGCGGCTTTAAGCCAAATGGTTAACCACAGCGTTGACGAGTATAACCAGGAGATCAGGATAAAAAAAATTATGGTTAAAGACGATAAAATGGGCTATCGTCTGGTTATCACGATTGACGTGCCTTACGGCATACAGCTTGGCGGTAACATTCATGAACTACAGCAGTACATTATTGAAAACATCGAACGCTACACGGGAATATTGATAGAAGAGGTCAACATCATCATAGACAAAATCACGGAATAATGCGTACTTTTCCTCAAAAGACCTCTCGCAGAGGCGCAAAGGCGCAGAGTTGTTGTCTGTTAAATTATCGTTTGATTGTCAATGTTTTTGTTATACGATATATTGGACTTGTTCGATAACCCGGTTGGTTGTCTTACAAGTCCTGCATTTTTTCGGGCTAAAGCCTTACAAAACCGCGTTTTTTATATGAAGTTGTTCAGAAACTGAAGTTTCCTAACAACTACCAATAAAAAATATTACCTAATAACGAAAATCTTGAGATAAAAACAAGAATCTGCCGGATGAAAACTCTGCGCCTTTGCGCCTCTGCGAGAGTTCTTTCTCGAACCTGCACCTCTGCGGAATATCTTTCCCGAAAATTCATTAAATATTAGGCTTGTGCCGTCGGTGTCTTTTCGCGGAGGGTGAAGATTCTCCCTCGTGAGATGGTTTGTTTCTGTCGTAGGGGTGCGTTCTTTTTACCGTTATGCCGCGGGCAGAAAGGAAACTTCGCAGGGCGTGTTCCATCTCATAGCGCGGCGGATTCATCGGCAAAACAAAAGAGCGCGCTATCTGAAAAATCTCCCTGTAGTTTTCAATTACCCCAGGTTTCCATTCGCCTATGGTTTCAAGGTAGTCATAAAAAAGCGATCCCATCATATATACGCGGTATTTTTCTTTTCCGTTCAGGGCGGAAAGTGTTTTCAGATAACGCTCCCTGTAATCTTTGTTCTTGCGCATAAGTTTTACCGACTCAGGCTGAAGGTATGAGTACAGTCCCATTTTATCCAGCATATCTACAATAACAGCCGCCTTGTCCGAATGGATTATCTTGAAAATTTCTTCGGTAAGGCGGGACGGTGAAATGGCGGCGAGTAATTTGCATTGCTTTTTTATCTTAAGCTTTAAATTCATCGGCAGGGAAAAACCTGTCATCGCCGCGTATTTTACGGCGCGGACCATTCTTACAGGATCGTCCGTAAAAATTTCCGAAAGCGGTATGACGGGGACGACCTGCCTTTTTTTTATATCATTCATGCCGCCGACATAATCCACCACTATCTGCTGTTCGGGATCATAAAAGAGGGCGTTCATTGTAAAATCTCTGCGAAACACGTCTTCGTCTATCCTGCCGAACGTATTGCTTGTGTTCCCGTCTTTCAGGGAGCGGAAAGTGGCGGCCTCGAATATCCTCTCGCCAAAATAAATATGCACAAGACGGAAACGCCGCCCGATAATTCTGGAATTACGGAATATTTTTTTTATCCGCGTGGGACTTGCGGCGCTTACAATGTCAAAATCCTTTGGTTTTTTTCCAAGTATCAAATCGCGCACCGCGCCGCCGACAATGTAAGAATCAAAGCCCGCGTGTTTCAGTTTTTTGACAATGTTGACGGCTTCGCTGTCGACATCGGCGAAATTTATGCCGTGTTCGTCTTTTGTGTAGATAACCGCTTTTTTTTCGTGTTTGCCGTCCTCTGTGGCGGAATATCTATATCTCATTCACAATGTTTTTTTAACCATGAAAGAAGGTTGTCCGTTACTTCATCACGGTTAGTCTCGTTTAGTGTTTCGTGCCTTGCGCCTGGGTAAAGCACAAATTCAAGATCAACGATCCCTAAATCACGGTATGCGTTAACAAGGGCGGTCGGACTTGCGCCCATATCGCCTACAGGGTCGGCGCTCCCCGAAAAAATATACACCGGCAAATTACGGCTGATTTTAGTCATTTCTTCGCTACGGTGAATATGATACAGCAATTTTGCCAGTTCTCTGTAAAAGCCCGTGGAACACAGCATGCCGCACAAAGGATCGGCATAATATTTATCCACCTCGCTTTCATCGCGCGAAATCCAGTCAAATGGCGTGCGGTTAGGTTTGAACGGTTTGTTGTATGGTCCGTCCGCAAGCGCTCTTGCAATGCCTGATCCTTTGCGCTGTCCTCTTACCGCAGACAGAAAAGTTAAAAAGGGAATTCCAGCCCTAAGAGCTACATCATCGCCAGGTCCCTTAGTTCCCGATAAGATACAGCCGTTAATTAACAAATTACCGGAATATTTTTCTGTATAATTTTGAACAAGAAAAGAGCCCCACGAGTGACCAAGAAGAAAAACAGGCGCGCTTACAGTTTTTTTTATTTCGGTATTTATAGAATGAATATCTTTTGTAACAAGTTCAAAACTACATCCGTCCCCGCAATGCCCCAGCAACCCTCCCTTATCGGGTTTGTTTACGTTAAGGTCTGCGGTTTTGCCATGACCGCGCTGATCCGCCGCCCAAACTTCTATTCCTTCCGCGTTTAATTTTTCGGCAAGCCGTTTGTAGCGCAGGGAATGTTCAGCCATGCCGTGTACTATGTGCAGTACGGCTTTTGGCGGCGCAGACGGCGTCCAACGATGCATAAAAAGTCTGGCTCCGTCATGGCTTTCAAAAAAGGTTTCATTTTGAAACATAATGTTATTTTAATGATGATAGGGTTTTTTTGCAATGGAATTAACACGCCAAGTGACTTTTTCCAATAAAACTACTAACATTAAAAATATGACAACTGGTGATGTTTATAAATTGAGGCTGGAAAGTATCGCGCCGGGGGGGGACGCCCTAGGCAGGCTTGACGGAAAACCTGTCTTTGTCAAAGGTGGCGCGCCCGATGAGACTGTCCTTTGCAGTATTGCCGAGGAGCGCAAGACATGGGCAAGGGCAAAACTGCTGGAAATTACGGAACCGTCTCCGGTGCGGACGGAAAAGACCTGCCCATCCTACGGGAAGTGCGGCGGTTGTAATCTTCAGCATATTGAATATAATGCCCAGCTTGCTGTTAAAACAAATATTATTAAAGACTCGTTTCGCAGGATTGGTGGATTTGTTCCGCCCGATCCGGAAATTTTTTCTTCTTCTCCGTGGGAATACCGTAATAGAATGCAGTTTCATTGCGCAAGACCCGCAAACGGCGAAAAAATCAATTTTGGCTTAAAGGGCGACGACGGAAAAATAATCGATATTACGGACTGCCCGGTCGCGGTTCCAGGAATCAGGGAGCTTCTGCATAAAAAAGAAGTACTGCCGTTGCCGCTTGAAAAAGACAGGTTTACGGTATTTTGCAAAGACGCCATGTTGTTAAGCGAGGGCGGACGGCAGAGGGGCAAAATCAACATTCTTGAAAAAGAAATTCTTCTTGACGCGGGATTGTTTTTTCAGAGTAACTGTTCTGTACTTGAAAAACTTATTTTGGAATTACAAAAAACCGCCGAAGGCGCAGAGCAAAATTTGCCTATGGCGGATTTGTACTGTGGCGTTGGATTGTTCGCGTTTTTTTTGGGCGGTATTTTTACAAAGACCGTTCTTGCGGAGGAAAACAAGTCTGCCGTCTCTCTCGCGCGGGAAAACTTAAAAGGTACAAACGCCGAATTTTTTGCCCTGCGCGATACCGAATGGCCGCGCGCATTTTTGCGTAAAAAAGACATTTTTGGTTTTGCCGTAATTGATCCTCCAAGAACAGGGCTTGCTCCAAAACTGGCATCCGCGTTCGCGCAGGACGGGCCGCCCGTTCTTGCCTATGTTTCCTGCGATCCGTCCGCGCTTGCGAGGGACTCAAAGATACTGACGGGCGGCGGTTACAAAATACAAAAACTCGCCTTCTTCGATTTTTATCCTCAAACTTCGCATATAGAAAGTTTGGCGGTTTTTACAAAACAGGCAATAACATAAATCGTAAAGGTCAATTGGTAGTGTGCGGAAAGCAGTAATTTTAAGTTTATCTCTTTCAATCTCAATCTATAATTGAACTTACATTTAAATATTCTCACGCAGAGAGCTATAAGTAATGCATAAATAAATCGCTGTTTTCATGCTTCTTCTAATAAAGAATAAGAAAAAACATATTAGAGTTGTTCGGAAACTTCAGTTTCTAAACAACTTCATATAAAAAATGCGGTTTTGTCGAACTTTCGGACTAAAGTCCGCGTTCGCAGGCTTTAGCCTGAAAAACCGCAAGACTGGTCAGCGTAGCTGACATGAGACAACCAACTCGAACCGAAGGTTCGCAGT
>JAITUY010000176.1 GCA_031286095.1 Treponema sp.
ATTCTTTTGGATTTGAGTTTTGAAAGACTGCGTACAAATGCGAAAAAAAACGGAATGCCCATAATTTTAAATACTGAAAAAATCATGATTAATTTGTTATAAGTATAACTCGATTCAGAGGGATCCACACCTTCTAAAAAAGCAACATAAAACAAAATGGCGTTATTAAAAAATGAAATTGCGAATATCGCACAAATGGCTAAAAAGTGCCAGTTCAAAGCGCTACGCTGGTTTTTCCCGATAATTTGGAATATGCCCTGAAAAAGCAGGAAAAGGGAAATGACAAAATATATTACTGCAAAAACCAATGATTATTACTCCTGTTTTTTCAATTTATATTGATCCACTCTTTTATTCAATAGCTCAACCATTAAAATATTCAGTATTAAAATACCGCCAATAAATAACGGAAAAATATTAAAACCAAAGTATGATGTCATTTTTCCAAATAACGGCGGCATAAGCGTAGTGCCGATATACGCACTCGCCATTTGTATTCCGATTACCGCCGGCGATTTTTCACTGCCAAAATTTCTTGGACTCTCGTGTATCAAACTTGGATATATGGGGGCGCATCCAAGACCGATTATAAAAAAGCCCGGTAATAAAAGCCAGTCAACAGGTAATACTACCGCAATAATTCCGCAGGCGATAAGAACCTGCCCTAAACGAATCATTTGGCGGTTATTCAATTTCATTGTAAGAAAACCGGAAATAAAGCGTCCTGATGTTATGCCTATGTAATATAACGAAATCCACCGTGCGGCAGTTTCGGGAGATATGTTTCTTACCATAACAAGAAAACTGCTTCCCCATAATCCGGTTGTGGTTTCAATACTGCAATAGCAAAAAAACGCGGCCATAACTTGTTTTACCCCAGCGGTGTGAAACAATTCTTTGAATGATACTCCCCCGTGGGTTTCATTTTTTTCGTCGTTGTTAAGAGATTTATTTTTTCTCCATAGCGATACGGTAATAAACAAGACGGCGACAAGACAGCACTGAAGCAAACCTATCGCGCGATACCCCATGTTCCATGAATTGCGGTTTATTAAAAAAAACGACATGATAATAGGTCCCGTTGAAGCGCCGGCTCCCCAAAAACAGTGAAGCCAGCTCATGTGTTTTGCTTTGTAATGCAGAGCGACATAGTTATTAAGAGCCGCGTCAACGGAACCCGCGCCCAAGCCAAGGGGAACCGCCCATAGACATAACAGCGCAAAAACGTTAGAAAAAGAAAATCCAAAAAGAGCTACTGCGGTCATTAAAACGCTGAAAGCGGTAACAAATCCCGTTCCGAACCGCCTGATAATTTTCTCGCTGAAAATGCTTGAGATGACTGTCCCGCCTGCTACAATCATCGAAATAAAACCGGCATAATGCAGAGGAACTTGTAATCCGCCGTACATTGAGGGCCACGCCGATCCAAGCAATGAATCCGGTAAACCAAGACTAATAAATGAAAGATAAATAATTATCAGAAGTATCGTTGAAATCATATTTTAAACTCCGTTATTTGCTCGTATTATTATAATAGAGTTATTTAAAAACTTCAGTTTTTAAATAACTTCCTTATAAAATCGCATTTTTGTAAGGCTTTAGCCTGAAAAAATGCAGGATTTGTTCAATAACCAACGGGGTTATGGAACAAGTCCAATATCTCCGTAACATATCCAGAAACATTTTTTGACGCCGGACAAAAATATGTACAACTTCCGCATTTTATACATCGCTCAAGATGGTAAGGCGAATAGTCGAATATTTGATTCTTATCAACAGATTGAACAACTTTATCAATTTTAATCTTTACAGGGCATTTTCTGCTACAGCTTCCGCATCGTTTGCATTTGTTTGAGTTTTTTATTTCCAATGGGTTTGTATATGCCGCAAAAGTTTCATGGTTGGAAAAATTGTCCGCCTCCGTAGCGCCGGTACATAACATTATCCCATAGCCTTTATACAAATGTTTATTACCTATTTCACCAAAACCTGTTTTTAATAAATTTGATATATTGCCGGTTGGATATACATATGCGATTTTTGCGGTTGCTTCGGTCAAATCCGCAATAGTAATAAAACGTCCGCCATCGTAACATTGGTTAGCGATTTTGCAGATTTGATATATACTTTGAATATTTAACACCAAAATACCGTGTTCAGCCGGAATTTCCGTATTTTCCAGCGGAATACCGACTGCTTGCCGTATTAAAAAATGTTCTTCACCCATTGGGTATCTTGGCGGAACTGTTGAAACGGTCAATTTACCGTTAGATTTGAAATATTTATTTTTTACAGCTAAAATTACCCGTTCCAATGAAAACGCTTGCGTCATATAATTAATAGCCTGTAATATTTCAGCGTATCTGTTATTTAACAGCCACTCATCATGCAAAAGAGCAGGATCACATTCAACGGCGTTAATCAACAGTATCTTTTTACCTGATTTTGACGAAAGAAAAGTATTTATTTTTTTATATACCGGAAAACTATTTCCGCTCATTCCGGTAATATTTGCGTCTTTAATGGCGGCAAGTAAGTTTTCTTTGGAAATATCATGTACAAAGTTTGATATTCTTGTTTCATTGCCAGTCAGTTCAGAAGATGATAAGGAAACGACTTTACCCAAATAATTTTTTAAGGGTCTCCAACTGCCTTTGCCGTTTTTCCTCTTTTCTTGAGCTTGAGCTTTCCTTAAATTTAAATTCCTTTTAACAATTTTTTTATTAATTAATGCGAATGAATACATTTTTTCCTCCTGATACGTTATAAAAAAAACACAAGGCTTTGGGCTGTCCGGGAAGCTGGTTGCTTCTTAAACAGCTCTTGTATTTTCGTAATATTTCTACGAAATATTACGAAAATACGGTATTGGACTTGCGAGACAACCCGGTTGGTTGTCTCGCAAGTCTTGCGATCTTTCAGGCTATAAGCCTGCGAACGCGGACTTTAGTCCGAAAGTTCGACAAAATCGCGTTTTTTATATGAAGTTGTTCAGAAACTGAAGTTTCCGAACAACTCTATTAGAGAAGGTGTCCGAACAAATTCAATATTAAAAATATCTTTTACCCCACCACATAGGTATAAATTCCCCCAGCTTTTTTGTTTCCATTGTATCTAAATCAATTAAAATTTCTATATTCCCGCTGTCTTTATCAAGTTGCATAAGATATTCTCTGCATGCGCCGCAAGGCATTCCAACTTTTCCGTCATCAGTACAGCAAACCAGTTTTTTTATTTTACTTTCGCCGTTCGTAATCATATTTGCTATTGCATTTCTTTCGGCGCACATACCTAGCGTACATGCTGTATCTATACAAACGCCGGTATATACATTGCCATTTTCAGTCAATATTGCAGAAGAAACTCCTCCGGCTTCAATAAATGGGGATATTTTTCTGGGGTTTAATTTGCTTTTGGCAATTTCATATAATTCCTTAAATCCAATTTCCTGCATTTAATTTCTCCTTTAGCCAATATGGCATATTTATGGGACTTGTTCGACAACTGCGAACCTTCGGTTCGATTTGGTTGTCTCATGGTCAGCTACGCTGACCAGTCCTGCATTTTTTCAGGCTAAAGCAAGCTTTAGCCCTGCAAAAATACTTTTTTATTGGTAATTGTTCAGAAAACTGAAGTTTCCGAACAACTCTATTATATTCAATATTTGTTACGCATAACGTTTTGGCCTTAACCCTAGCCGCCGTAAGGCGCACCACTATTTATTCACATATTATTTCTGCCTTTACATCAATAGCTACATTGCCTTTAAGCATAGACCAAACAGGACATATTTCACTTTCAGCAACTTTAAGCGCTTCCTGTAATTCCGCTTCTTTTAGGTCTTTTGCGTCAATTTTTAAAAACAATGATAAATTTTGAAGCGCTTTTGGTTGTTCTTTCTTTACAATGCCGTTTGCTTTTGCGGATAAACCGCTTGCAAATTTTTTCATTCTAAAACGTAATAGAGTGAGAAGAATTGTACTTACACAAGAACCAAAGCTTGCCATTAAAAGTTCAAGAGAGGTATAGCCTTTGCCGGTCTCACCCGGTGGAAAGTAACCAATCACAATTTTTGGGGTTTCACGCGCTGTAGCATTATACATGCTCTTGTCGTCGATTGTTTGTAATTTAACTGTTATATCAGCCATTGTTTTCCCTTTTCAAATGCTATTAGGCTTATTTAGTGTCTGTCCACAAAGTCGGTTACTTTGCGGACAGACCTTGTATTTTCTCGCCAAAAGGCTACGAAAATACGTTTTTAAGGTAGTCGCGTACCTTCTGTACGAGTCTATAATGTGTCCACATTATAGACAGACTCTATTTAGAGATTCTGTTTTTGAAAATCTAATCATTGCGTTGCTTGGCATTGCCTTTTTTATAAATTCAGGCAGGCAGTCATTTCTGAATGATATCGCATCAAAAAAATCATCTTTGCCAATGGTTTTATTAAAACCATAAGGATCGGCAAGCGTAAAAATTTCTTTTTCTTCGTCATAGCCTGTTAGTACGGCATAGTGTAACACAGGTTCTTTATTACCAAATAAATTTTCTGTTAGGTGCAAAACATGAAGAGGTATATTCTCACTCAAACTCTGTTTTATTATTTTTAAAGCGCCTTCTTTGTCTTCGCGGACAAGCGAAGCTTCATATCCTTTCAGATATTTTTTATAAATTTCCAGAAGTTTAGGAAAGGTTATTCCCTTTTCATCAAAAGGGTCATTTTCAAGCAAATAGTCCTCGTCAATATTTGAGCCTTGAAAATAATTTAAAAGCATGCTTGCCGTTACATAACCGCAGGTATTACCCCGTTTTTGTTTTACAATTTTGATTCCGTCAATTATCATCTTTTTCCTCCTTTAGTATAATTCGTGATAATGTTTCAAAAACCGGCGGCAACATTATGCCTGTTACGGCAAAACAGCAAAGCCCTTCCACCGCCGCCCAAAAAACAAGCGCAAGCTGTACAGGATCGCCCTTTGCCGCCGAACCTTCCGCCTGCGCTGAGGCAATTATCCGCGCAAGACTTTCAACCGGATGCGGATTATCCGCCGTATACAATCCAGCTTCCGGCATCAGAAAACCGCTCATGCCTGCCTGAATAGTGAACATAACGTAATCTATCCCGATTTGACTGCTGGACAGCATTTCGCACATCATGGCGGTTATTTGTTTAATTTTTACGTCTGCGCTGTTGTCCCCGTCCGCAATTTTTTTTACGCTTGTTCCGGCATTAACGGCGGCCTGCCTCATCAATTCGGAAATCAATGCTTCTTTGGACGGGTAATGGCTGTATAACAGTCCTTTACTCAAACCTGCCTTTTTTGCGATTTCATCAATAGTTACAGAAAGTCCCTTTCTGGCAAACAAAGACAACGCGGCGGCTTCTATTTTACCGCGTGTGGTTTCTCTCATTGCTGAAAACGCTTCTTTTGTACGCGGCATTGTCCTTCGTCCTTTGACTAAATATTTATTCAATATTAATAGAAAATTTAGATTTTGTCAAGTGTTTTTAATTTTTTGCGTTAGAGTTGTCCGGAAACTTCAGTTTCTGAACAATTTCATATAAAAAACGCGGTTTTGTCGAACTTTCGGACTAAAGTCCGCGTTCGCAGGCTTATAGTCTGAAGAACCGCAAGACTGTGAGACAACCAACTCGAACCAAAGGTTCGCAGTTGTCGAATAAGTCCATTATTTAAATTCTCTATATTTTAAGGTTCTTACCCAATTTTCCATGTTTATAACTTAGACTATTAGGTTTTTAACTCGATGACTAATTACTGAATATCAGCGTTTTATTTAAATAGTGTCTGTCCACAAAATCGGTTACTTTGTAGACAGACTATAAATAGAGTTGGTGGTGTCCAAAAAGCAACCGGCTTCTCGACACTGCCAATTTCTGCTAAAAAAGTGGTTATGCCGAACTTTAGTTTGCAGGCTTTAACCTAAAAAACACAAGCCTAATGATTAAAAGATAAGTATTTATTCCGCCCTGTCGTATACCCGAAAATATTTCAAACGAAATAATTCGTAATACCCAATACTTTTTTGATTATCAATCTTAAAGATTTGTAAAATCTAATTATTTATATTGCTTTATTAGAGTTGTCCGGAAACTTCAGTTTCTGAACAACTTCATATAAAAAATGCGGTTTTGTCGAACTTTCGGACTAAAGTCCGCGTTCGCAGGCTTATAGCCTGAAAAACCGCAAGACT
>JAITUY010000266.1 GCA_031286095.1 Treponema sp.
CGGACTAAAGTCCGCGTTCGCAGGCTTATAGCCTGAAAAACCGCAAGACTGGTCAGCGTAGCTGACATGAGACAACCAACTCGAACCGAAGGTTCGCAGTTGTCGAACAAGTCCATTAAGAGTAAGAGGTAAAAAATGGCAAAAATCGCCGTAATAGGCACAGGTTATGTGGGTTCCGTCTCGGGCGCGTGTCTTGCGGATTTCGGCAATCATGTTATTTGCGTAGATACGGACAACGAAAAGATTGAAGCGCTAAAAAAAGGAATTATCCCCATCTACGAACCGGGTCTTGACGCTGTAGTGGCGCGTAACATTGCCTGCGGGCGGCTTTCTTTTTCAACAGATATCGCCTTTGCGGCAAAAGAAAGCGATATTATTTTTATAGCCGTAAGTACTCCGCCCGCAGACGACGGAAGCGCCGACCTTGCTTATGTAGAAACAGCCGCGCGTCAAATAGGCTCCCTCATCGAAAAATATACTGTTATTGTAAATAAAAGCACCGTCCCCGTCGGCACTGCCAGAAAAGTTATAAGCTGGGTTAGCGATGAAATTACCAAACGAGGTCTTTCTACAGAGTTTGATGTCGTTTCCAACCCTGAATTTTTAAGAGAAGGAACCGCTGTTTACGATTCTACCCACCCCGACCGCGTAGTTATAGGCAGTGAAAGTGAAAGAGCGCGTAACATTATGAAAGATGTTTACCGTTCTCTTTATTTGAACGAAACTCCATATATCGAAACCAACCTTGAATCGGCTGAGATGATTAAATACGCTTCCAACGCTTTTCTTGCGGTAAAAATTACGTTTATAAACGAAATCTCCAACCTTTGCGAAAAAACAGGAGCCGATATACGCGCCGTCGCAAAGGCTATGGGAAAAGACGGAAGGATAGGTTCAAAATTTCTGCATCCCGGTCCTGGTTACGGAGGCTCATGTTTTCCAAAAGACACAAGAGCCATCGCAAAAATCGGCAGGAACAATGATGAAATACTGCATATAGTCGAAGCGGCAATAGAAGCAAATGAAAATCAAAAATTACGCGCCGCGAAAAAAATAGAATCTGTACTTGGTTCGCTTTCGGGAAAAACTATAGCCTTGCTTGGTCTTTCATTTAAGCCAAATACCGATGATATGCGCGAATCCCCCGCAATAACCATTTGTGAATACCTTGCAAACCGCGGCGCGCACTTGCGGCTTTACGATCCCGCCGCTATGAAGTCAGCGCAGTGGAGGCTTAAAGCGTTAGAAAAATCAGCGTATTATGCTGTCGATGAATATGACGCCGCAAACAGCGCAGACGCGCTTGTAATAGTAACAGAATGGAATCAGTTTAGAAATCTTGATCTTTACAAGGTGAAAGAACTGCTTGCCTCTCCTTATTTCTTTGATCTCCGAAATATTTACAAGAAACAGGAAGCGGTAGCCGGCGGTCTTAAATATTTTGGAATTGGAAACAGCGATAAATGAATTATTTAAAACTAAAAGCGTTATTGTCAGTTCCCGGCAGTTTATACCGCCTTCTTAATCGCGGACAAAAAATATCTTTCTGTATTCTAATAACCCTGACCATCGGTTTTTCAATTATAGAAACCGTAGGGATTTCCGCCATTATGCCGTTTATAACACTTGCTTCCGATCCTGAACTGATTAACTCCGGCTGGTATAAAAAAGCGTTTGACTTTTCCGGGTTTGACGGTTTTGAGCCGTTTATAACGGCTTTTGGCATTGTATTAATTTTTTTCTATTTCTTTCGCGCCGTTTACTCATCTTTACTTACTTATTTCATCAACCGTTTTTCATTCGGTGTTTACAGATATTTATCAAAAAACGTATTTAAAACTATCTTGTCAATTTCGTATAAAGTATTTGTCCAAAAAAATTCAGCGGAACAAATACGCACCATTACCGAAGAAACAAACGATGTAGGCAAAATTATGCTCAGCGTAATGAAGCTCTTTTCGGAATTGTTTCCTATCATTTTTATTTATATTGTTATCGTTATTATAAACTGGAAAATGACGCTGGTTATTACATTTGTTTTGTCGTGTATAGTATTCATTCTATTGTCCCTTGTTACAAAAAAGAATAAAAAGCTCGGCGCTAAACGGCTTGAATCTGGAAAAACAATATACCGTTCATTAAAAGAATCGCTTGGAAACATTAAATTTATAAAACTGAAAGGCAATGAAGAAAATGTTTTACAAACATATGATACCGCCGCCGAAATAAAAGCGCGCACGGAAGTATTAAGCAATGTTTTTGGCAATTTACCGAAGGGAATTCTTGAAAGTATCGGATTTTCATTGCTTATAGCGGCGGTAATGTTTTTTATTTTGATATATCATGACGCGTCCGGCGCTATTCCGGTAATTACAATGTACGCGCTCGCGCTTTACCGTATACTTCCGTCAATACATCGTATGTTGCAAAACATAGGCGATATTGCCTATTTGCAAAAAACGCTTGAAAGCGTTAATGAAAACCTGCATCAACAAACTGAAAATGAAGAGTCAGCTCCATTGGGTTTTGAACATTCCATACGGCTTGAAAATGTTAATTTTAAATACGTAGCGGGAAACGAAATTATTAACGAAGTTTCATTCTCTATTAAAAAAGGGGAAAAAATCGCCATAACGGGCGAATCCGGCGGCGGCAAATCTACGTTAATTGACATAATTACCGGTATTCATAAACCAGTTTCCGGAAAAATATTTATTGACGATATGGTTTTAACAAGTAAAAACATACGTTCATGGCGAAAAAAAATCGGCTATATTCCGCAAAGCATTTATCTTTTTGACGGAACCGTCGCGGAAAATGTTTCATTTGGTTCGGTATTTGACAAAGAAAAAATTATAAAAGCTTTACAAAAAGCGAATATCTGGGATTTTCTCGCCCAAAAAGAAGGTATACATACCCATGTAGGAGACGGCGGCATTCAATTGTCGGGCGGACAGCAACAACGAATCGGCATTGCGCGCGCTTTGTACGATGATCCCGAAGTGCTTGTCCTTGACGAAGCCACTTCCGCGCTTGACGGTGAGACAGAAAAAAAGATTATGGATGAAATTTACAGCGTAAGTGAAAATAAAACATTAATAGTTATCGCCCACAGACTTAGTACTGTAGAACGCTGTGATAGAAGAATCAGAATTGAAAATGGAAGGATAGCCATTGAATAAACATCTTTTAATCTGCCTGTTATGTTTGCTGTCAGCCGCTAACGTTTTCGCTCAGGAAGCCCTCAAATCTTTTGAGGAAGAATACTACGATTTTCTCGCCTTGCAGGGACTAACAGAACGCCCCGCCCTTAGCTACCGCACTCTTTCCGATTCTGTCTGGAACATTGATAAAGAGGCGGAACATTCATGGCAAGACAATAATCTTGGCGTTTTTCACTCTCTTTTCGGCGATTTTCGCATGAGAATTTACGGACCAGAATTATTTATGTCGGGTAACACCGCTACCCCATACGGACAAAATGACGGCGTACTGTGGCAGGGGCGCGGTTTTAACGCGCTTTTCAAAAGCGGCATCCGTTTTGAAGGTTACGGAATTGAATTGACCCTGCTACCCCACTTTGCGTTTTCGCAGAACGCGGAGTTTGAAATTATGCCGTCAATGTATAACAACGAATACGGTTATTTTTGGAGCTATCAGCATAATGCTGGCATAGACGCGCCTCAACGTTTTGGCAATGAACCGTTTTTTGACTGGGATTTCGGCGATTCTGAAATTCGTTACACGTGGAAAACGCTTACAGCAGGGTTCGGTACTCAGACAATTTGGTTGGGGCATGCATATCTAAACCCAATACTTCATTCCAATAACGCGCCGGCGTATCCCAAGGTTGACATAGGGTTACGCCGTCAGAGAGTTGTAATTCCCGGTCTTAACTGGTATGCGGGAGATATAGAAGCAAGGCTATGGGTAGGACAGCTTTCAGAATCAGACTATTTTGATGATGACGTTACAAACGATTATACTATGTTTCATGGTTTTTCATTCGCCTATGCGCCGTCTTTTTTGCCGGGATTAACGTTATTTGTAAATAGAGTATGTCTTGTTCCGTGGGCTTGGGAAAATTTATCATATATGTTTAAAACCGCTCAAGAATTTGAGGATCAAAAAGCATCTTTTGGTTTTTCATGGCTTTTTCCCCAGGTTGGTTTCGAGGTATATGGAGAATTGGCTATTGATGATTGGGTACCGGGAAATTTGGGAGGAATCAGACGTCCATTTCACACAACTGTATACGGATTCGGGTTTAAGAAAACATTACCAATTATGCCATTAAGAAAAATTTACGGCGAATTGCTTTTTGAATACGACTGGCTGGAAAAAACAATGGAATACGCGGTAAGACCTTATTCGTTTTACGCTCATCACCAGATAGTTCATGGATACACTAATAAAGGGCAATGGCTGGGAAATGGCGTTAGTCCAATAGGCAACGCACAGAGTCTTAAGTTTACACTTTATTATCCAGACGGAAACTCAAGTTTAATGATCAGCCGTAATAATCCGAACACGCATTATATTTACGAAAATGAATTCTGGGCATCAAACGAACGAAAAGATATGTTTCATAATGCTTTTTGGGCGAATTTTAATATTGATCTTTCAACCAGATATTTTTTCACAAGTAATTTTACAGTTATGGCAGGGGTAACATATAATCTTATTATTAATCCAAATTACAAAAGAATATTTAATGATGAACCGTCTTCTGACACTTATATACACAATTTTTCATTTCAGCTTGGCGTAAAAATATATATATAGTTGGGCTGTCTGAGAAGCCGGTTACTTCTCCAGCAATTTAAAGTTTAAGAAAATAATGGACTTGTTCGACAACTGCGAACCTTCGGTTCGAGTTGGTTGTCTCATGTCAGCTACGCTGACCAGTCTTGCGGTTTTTCAGGCAAAAGCCTGCGAACGCGGACTTTAGTCCGAAAGT
>JAITUY010000035.1 GCA_031286095.1 Treponema sp.
CTTCAGTTTCTGAACAACTTCATATAAAAAACGCGGTTTTGCCGAACTTTCGGACTAAAGTCCGCGTTCGCAGGCTTATAGCCTGAAAAACCGCAAGACTTATTCGACAACCAACTCGAACCGAAGGTTCGCAGTTGTCGAACAAGTCCAATATATCATGTTAATTAAGAAGATAATGAAAGTACAGCAATAATATAACGAACAACAACTCCGCGCCTTTGCGTCTCTGCGAGAAATTATTCTTTTTCCCTCCCCGCGCTTCTGCGAGAGATTGTTCTCTGTCCCTTCTGCGGAAATTTTTAGAAAAAATTTTCACAAAAGTCATGCAAAACAATGTCTTTGAACATATATATACATGGAGGCGCGTATGGAAAATAATGAAATTGAAAACCAAATTGAAGACCCATTAAGCGAGGCGGCAAACCGTCTTTTCGGGCTTTCTTACCTGTTCCCGTACCAAAGACTTGTAATAACAAACATACTGGAAGCGGCATCTGCCTTTCCCGATATGGGTTTTTCCGACAGGGAATCTTCCGGCAGGCAGATAGTTATACTACCGACTGGCGCGGGAAAATCCCTTTGCTTTCAACTGCCCGCTATGCTTTTGAACGGGCTGACGCTTGTAATTTACCCTATCCTGTCGCTGATGGCGGATCAGGAGAGGCGTCTGCAGGAACGCGGTTTTTCACCGGCAATAATCAGGGGAGGACAAAGCAAAGAGGAGCGGGAAGAAATCTGGGAAAAACTGGAAAGCGGAAAAAGCAAATTTATTATCGCAAACCCGGAAGTTTTGCTTACTCCGCAAGTAAAATCACGGTTGGAAAAAATCAAGGTAATGCACGCCGTAATTGATGAAGCGCACTGCGTCAGCGAATGGGGAGAAAGTTTTCGTCCAAGTTACTTGGAAATCGGCGCGATAATAAACTCTCTTAATCCGCCGCTTGTTACCGCTTTTACTGCCACGGCAAGCGCCCCCGTGCTGGAAAAAATAAAGAAGTACATTTTCGGCGATTCAGAGGCGCGTCAAATTGTTGGAAATCCTGACAGACCGAATATCAGTTATTCGGCAAAAGGCTGTATTAACCGTGATCTGGCGGTTAGGGATTTACTGTTGCAAAACAGACGCCCCGCAATAGTGTTCTGCTCTTCGCGTCCGGGTACTGAAAAACTTGCCCGCTATCTGCGCAACTCTTTCGCCGAGATGGGACTTTCGTGGAGCAACGAAATACGTTTTTATCATGCGGGTTTAAGCAGAGAAGAAAAATCAGACGTTGAAAATTGGTTTATAAACAACACGTCAGCGGTTCTTTGCGCAACTTGCGCTTACGGAATGGGAGTGGATAAAGCCGATGTCCGCACGGTAATTCACAGAGACTGCGCTCCTTCGGTAGAAGCCTACTTGCAGGAAGCGGGCAGAGCCGGACGCGATGGAGGACAATCAAGCGCGATTCTTTTATGGGGACCGGAAGACGAAACTTTTCTTGCAAGAGCAAAAACCTCAGCCGATCGCGGAAGGGTTTCGGCTCTTTTGTACTACGCAAGAGATGTGAACCATTGCAGACGGCGCTCGCTGATTTCTCTGCTTAATTACGACTCAGGCGGAGAAGTGCCGGAAAAGCTTTGTTGCGATGTATGCGAGAACAAAGCGAATGCTATCCTGCGCGAAGAAACTGCAGTTTTAAAATTTTTTCAAAAAAACAAAAGACACTATACACCGGAAAAAGCCGCCGTGGTTTTGGCAGAGAGCCAATCAATCTGCTGGCAGGAAGAAGAAGCCGGCGCTGTTATCGACTATCTGATAAAAACGGGGCAATTAAAAAAACACAAATGGTTTCCTTGGAAGAACAAAATTACAGTAATTTGAAACTATAAAAATATCCGCCTTTTCCTACGCAACTTTGAAGCGCGAAACTTCTTTTATCAAAGTGTCAATCGCTTTGCATATCTTCCAGACTTTTATAAAATTTTATCCTCCCATGAATCCTAAAATGCTCGTCCAGAAGCGTTTTGTGAAGCCTCTCGGCAATTCCGTTGCTCTGCGGTCTTCTGCCTTTTGTCGTCTTGTGTTCAATATCCTCAAGCTGTAAAACAATTAAAATGGATACCCATCCATTCTGCCGCAATATTTTCGCCCGTTATCAGTCAGAATCGAAATGATCGGACATTTATGCTCCTAAAAAAAGGCAGGACTTTTTCATTTATAAACATACAAAAAAATGTAATTTTCACAATATCCTCCATAATAGTGATTTATATTCTACATATTTTTTTACTACTTATTTTCCATTAATTTTAGGGGGTACGACCAAAAGACACCGGCAACACCTATTGTGAAAAAAGACGTTGCCACAATTCTACGCAAAGTAAAGAGATAGCGTAATTTTCTTAATAAAACATGATAAATCGCTATACGCAAGTTACACCTAAATCTATATCCTGTAAGGAGTTATATCAAAATTTATGTTACCAGCTAAACATGGCCATTTTTTTATTAAAGTTGTTCGGAAACTTCAGTTTCTGAACAACTTCATATAAAAAACGCGGTTTTGTAAGGCTTTAGCCTGAAAAACCGCAAGACTGTGAGACAACCAACCGGGTTGTCGAACAAGTCCATTAAATCATTAATCTGTAAAGATTTAAATAAAAGTGTTACCGATGTTTCTGTACAAAGGTGTGAACGATGTCTCTGACATACCCAGTGGCATGGCACACAACGTTCCATAGGTAATTGACGTCTTTCGCACCCGACAAGGAAAAATGCGTAGCATTTTTACGGGCGCAAAAAAATGCGGCTACACAAAACCGTGCAAAGGACGATAGCCCGAACACGGTTTTGTGTAGCCCGAACCGCCCAACGGGCGGCGATGCAGTTACAGACTTGTTTTATGCGATGGGCAGGCGCACACCATTTTTATTAAAAATAATAAGTATAAAAATCATATGTATCCGTTTTCCAACCAAGTTTAGTATAAAATTCTTTTGCCACAATATTTGTTTTATCCGTAACAAGAATACAACCTTTTGCTTTGTCTTTGAAATATTCAAAAACCGTATTAATAAGCATTGTTCCGATACCTTTTTTCCGTTCTGCCTCCAAAACATAAAAATCATTTAACATCCATTGTTTTCTTAAAGAAACAGTTGAAAAAAGTGGATATAATTGTATAAATCCAATTAAGTTCCCCGTGTTTTCATTTATTGCGATAAATATTTTTGAATCTGAATTCAAAAGCCGTTCGTGCATAAAATTTTTAATTTCATTAATATCTTGAGTAGCTACTTTATAAAATTCCCTGTATTTTTTAACAATTTCAGCTAT
>JAITUY010000070.1 GCA_031286095.1 Treponema sp.
TCATGTCAGCTACGCTGACCAGTCTTGCGGTTTTTCAGGCTATAAGCCTGCGAACGCGGACTTTAGTTCGAAAGTTCGACAAAACCGCGTTTTTTATATGAAGTTGTTCAGAAACTGAAGTTTCCGAACAGCTCTATTAGAAAAGGTATCCGAACAAGTTTTTCAAACCTTTTGGATACCTTCATATTATATATTTTTCTCTATATAGAAAACAGCCTCTTTTCGCGCTTTTGCGTCCGCGTTAAGGATTTCTTCTTTTCCGGTACATTCTCCCGTCCAGTCCTTGTCTAAAACATTCCTTGTTATGCCGGATATGTCAAAAAAACCGATTTTATTTTGCAAAAAAGCCTCTACCGCCGATTCGTTTACAGCGTTATAGGCGCAGGGGTAAAGACCGCCCTTGCCAGCGCATTCCCGCGCAAGGTTCAGCATGGGGAATTTTTGAATGTCCGGCTTTTCAAATTCAAGGGTAAGGTTATCAAAATTTAGCGCGTCAAGATTCAAAGGAGCCGTCTTTGGCCAGAAAAGCGCGTCATGAATGGGGTGGCGCATATCCGGTTTTGAAAGCTGGGCGTAAATCGCGCCGTTACGCAGTTTGATCATTGAATGAACTATGCTTTGAGGGTGAATTACCACGTTGATTTTTTCCTGAGGCATATCAAAAAGCGCGCATGCTTCGATAATCTCAAGCCCCTTGTTTGCCATAGAAGCGGAATCGATAGTTATCTTTTGCCCCATTTTCCAAGTAGGGTGGGCGAGCGCGTCCTTCGCCGTTACTTTTTTTAATTCCTCAAGGCTCATTTTCCTGAAAGGACCGCCGGATGCGGTTAAAATAATTTCGCTTACCGCCCCTTTTTCGCTTTCGCGGGCTTTAATTAAATTAAAGATTGCAGAATGTTCGGAATCGACAGGGATTATTTTTATGTTTTTTTCTTTTGCAAGGCGGAAAACGAGAGGAGCCGCCATGACGACTGTTTCCTTGTTTGCGAGCGCGAGATCGGAACCGGATTCTATTACAGCGAGGGACGGTTCAAGACCGCTTGCGCCGGATATGCCGTTTATCGTTATATCTGCGTTTGCATTTGCGATTGCGGAAAGAAGTTTCTCTTTTCCGCCTTCTTCGCCAGACAGCACGCAAACGGCGTCAGGCCACAGGTTTTTCAGTTTTTCCATCTCGTCTCTGCTGGAGCGGGCGGCGAGCAAAACTACTTCAAATTCATCTTTGTTACGCGAAATAACGTCGAGGGAATTTTTCCCGATAGAGCCTGTCGCCCCAAGTATGGAAACGCGTTTTTTCATCAGTTGATAAAGAATATGTTGAAAAGCAGATAGTATACGGGGGCGGAAAGGGCAATAGAATCAATTGAATCTAAAATTCCGCCTCGTCCCATCATAAGATTGCCGGAATCCTTTACTTCGGCGCTTCTTTTAATTGCGGATTCCGCCAAATCTCCAAGGTTTCCGAAAATGGCGGTAAGTACGCCAAGTATAATTACTTTGGCAAAATTTATGCTTCCCGGAAAAATGAAGGGAGTTAAAACAGCCGCTCCGGCGGAAATTATCAGCGCGCCTATTAACCCGCCGATATAGCCGGCTATGCTTTTATTCGGGCTTGCCGGAAATATCCCTTTGTTCTTAGCGCCGAAAAGCGTTCCCGCGAGCCACGCAGTAGAATCATTACTAAAGGAAATCAGCATAAAGAAAAGGATAGCGCCTGAATTTTCCCATGTGCTCATTTTTATAATCCATGACATAAACAGACCCGGGTAGATTATTACGGAAAAACATCCGGCAAGACGGCTTGCCGCATTTTCCATATTTCCCGATTTTGTAAACGCCAATGACAGAATTATCGAGCTTGCCGCCAACATGATAAATAAGGGAATTATCCATTTTGGAAAATCTAAACATACGGTTAACGTAAAAGCTACGGGCATAAAAGCCCCCAAAATAATCGCTTCGATCATTGAAACGCGCATTTGTTTTTTTTCAAGTATGGTTGAAAATTCAACAGCGCCTAGTATGGAAAAGACTATTACGGCAATGTTAAACGGAAGATGTCTTATAAACGGGAAAAAAACAATAAAAAAAACTAATGCAGGAACCCCTATGAAAAATATCAACAACCGTTTAATTATTGTTCCCATAGTTTACTCCTGATTGGCGACACTGCCGAAGCGCCTGTCCCGCCCCATATAATCGTCTATGGCTACCTGTAAATCTTCCTTATCCCAGTCTGGCCATAATTTCTTTGAAATATAAATCTCCGAGTACGCTCCCTGCCAAAGCAGGAAATTACTTGTACGGTATTCTCCGGCGCTACGGATAATTAAATCGGGATCGGGTATATCGGGATTATCCATGTACGCGCAAATGTCTTCTTCACGTAACTCCCCCGCGTCTTTACCGTCCGCTGTAAATTTTCTGACAGCCCTTGTAATTTCGTCTCTGCCTCCGTAATTTATCGCAAGCACAACCTGCATTCCGTCAAAATCCGCCGTATCGCGTATTGTATCTGTAATTTCTTTTTGAATATCTAGGGGCAGTCCAGCTATGTTCCCGGCGTGGCGCACGCGAATTTTATTTTTTTTACTGAAATCGAATTCCGCGCGTAGATACTGTTTTATAAGGCCCATAATAAATCCTACCTCTTCGGCAGTACGCTTCCAGTTTTCCGTAGAAAACGCATAAAGCGTTAAATACCTTATGCCAATTTCCGACGCCGCTTTTACAATCCGCTTGGCGGCGGCTAACCCTTCAAGATGTCCTTTAGTACGGATAAGACCGCGCTGTTTCGCCCACCTGCCGTTTCCGTCCATAATAATACCGACATGAACCGGTTTTTGCATTACACTTCCATTATTTCTTTTTCTTTTTCTTCCAGAACCTGATTAACCTGAGCGATGTAAGAGTCGGTTAATTTTTGAAGCTCCGCCGTTCCTTTTGTTTCGTCATCTTCGGTAATGGAAGAATTTTTTAAAAGTTTTTTCAGTTCGTCGTTAGCGTCTCTGCGTATGTTGCGTATGGAAACCCTTGACTGTTCCGCCTGATTTTTCGCAAGTTTTACAAGCTCTTTTCTGCGTTCCTCGGTAAGAGGGGGGACAGAAATGCGGATTACCTTTCCGTCGTTTGACGGATTCAGCGAAAGTTCGGAAGAACGTATCGCCTTTTCGATTTCACCGATAAGGCTTTTATCCCACGGCTGAATGACGATAAGACGGGCTTCAGGCACGGAAATGTTTGCCACCTGATTCAACGGTGATTTTTCGCCGTAACAGTCCACCCGCAGTCTGTCAAAAAGCGCGGCGGAAGCCCGTCCGGTTCTTAAAGAGGCAAACCCTTCTTTAAGGCTTGCCACCGTTTTTTTCATACGTTCTTCATTTGTGGATATTACACTTTGCATAAGTTACTCCGACGTGCCGACTTTGTAATAAATATAATCTTTTACCTCAAGTTTCGCGCCCGCTTTTTTGGCGCATTCTTCGATGGCTTTCGCTACTGTAAGTTTTTCGTCTTTTACGTAACCCTGCTCAAGAAGGCAAATTTCAGAAAGATATTTATTTATCTTACCCTGCCTGATTCCGTTTAACACATTTTCAGGTTTGCCTTTAAGTTTTTCGTCCTGTTCCATCTGCTTGCGGAAAATTTCTTCCTGTTCCTTAAGAAAGCCCTGATCAACTTTGCTTCTGTCCAGCGCAAGCGGATTAAACGCCGCTATGTGCAGGGCGAGGGAGAATACGAAGGATTTAACTTCTTCGCTTTTAAAAATTTCAGGTTTGTCGGATTCGCATTTTACGATTATGCCGATATTGCCGTCCCCGTGAATGTACTGGGTAAGATATTCGCTGGAAGACGCTTTAACAAGGCAAAGCCGTTTAAGTCCCATGTTTTCGCGGATTTTTGTCGCAAGTCCGGTTACCATGCCGCTTAACTCTTCGTTGATTTCGCCTATGCCTTTTTCCAGAGCCTTGTTTGTAATTTCGCCGCCTAATTTAATAAAGTCCGGGTTTCTAGCCACAAAGTCCGTTTCGGAAGAAAGCTCCGCCATTACGGCGCTTGAACCGTCGTCTTTTATCTTTATGAAAATTTTACCTTCGTTTGTCGCTCGTCCCGCGCGTTTTTCAAGGGCGGCAAGACCTTTTTCTTTAAGTGATTTTTCCGCCTTGTCAAAATCGCCGCCGCTTGCGACAAGCGCGTTTTTACATTCCATCATTCCGGCTCCTGTTTTTTCCCGGAGTTTTTTTACATCTGCCGCGTTTATTTCCGCCATTTATTTCTCCTTGTTATTCGTCATTATAAACTTTATCAACATCGACATGAATATGATTATCGTCAACATCTTCAGGTACTTCTTCGTCGGCTTTTGCCGCTCTGTAAGCCTCTTCTGTTGTGTATTTTTCGATGTCAATTTCCTTGTCTTCTTCTTTTATGGAAGCGTCATTTAACAGACCTTCCATATCTTCGTCCTCGTCGCCTAATGTTTCGATTATTTTTAATCCGACTTCGTTATCCGCTTCTACGACCGCGTTTGCGATAATTTGGGTAAATAGGGTAATCGCCCTGATTGCGTCGTCGTTGCCGGGAATAGGGTAGTCGATGCCGTCCGGGTTGCAGTTGGTGTCTACTACCGCCACGATTGGGATTCCCTGTCTCTGCGCTTCGGCGACCGCGATCGCTTCTTTGCGCGTATCAATAATGAACAGAATACCGGGCAGTTCTTTTAATTCCTTGATGCCGCCTAGGTTTTTCTGCAGTTTGATCCGTTCTTTGCCCAAAGACGCGATTTCCTTTTTGGTAAGGTTTTCAAAAGTCCCGTCCACTTCCATTTTTTCCAGCTTCTTCAGCCTGAGCAGTGATTTCTTGATGGTAGTGAAGTTGGTAAGCATCCCGCCGAGCCAGCGGTTGTTAATATAGTACATACCGCAGCGTTCCGCCTCTTTCTG
>JAITUY010000114.1 GCA_031286095.1 Treponema sp.
CGTTTTTCAACTTCTTCAAGAAAGGCAAGATGCGCTTTTAAGTCTTTGGGATTTTCCCACGCGGTTCCGTAAATGCGGGTAAGCATGGGGCGTTTTTCATCGCCGCGCCAGTAAGCGCCGGCTATACTTTGCAGTTTGAAAGCGGCGGAGTTAATTTCGCGGGTATTGGCAACATGAGGACCTCTGCATAAATCGCTCCATTGGAGTTTGCCTTCGGCATCGCGGTTTTCGTAAATGGAAATATCTTCGCCTTCCGCAAGGTCATTGATAAGTTCAGTTTTAAATTCTTCGGCGGAAAAACGATCCAGCGCGTCTTTTCTGCTTACGGTTACTTTGACAAAATCCTGACGGCTGTCAATTAGCTTTTTCATTTCCGCTTCGATGGCGGGAAGATCATCGGCTGTAATTTGCCGAGGCAGAAAAAAATCATAATAAAAACCATTTTCGATCGCGGGACCGATTGCTGTTTTTGTTCCGGGAAATAATTTTACCACTGCCTGAGCCATAATGTGGCTTACAGAGTGGCGGATTGTCGCTAGTTTTTCATTTTGACGGCTTTCTGACATATTAGGCAGGATAACAGTTTTAATAAAAAACGTCTACGTACATTGGACTTGTTCGACAACAGAGAGCTGTCCGAATAAGTTTTCAAACTTTCCGGACACCCCCGTGTTGGCTACCCTGCAGTTTTTATAAGGAAGTCCGGGGTGTCAAAAAGCAAGAATTTTTTACCACAAACCAACGCAAACCGCGTATCTTCGGTACGCTCACGGCTTTTTGTTGATGTCTTATCGTTTTCTGCGTTATATTGCGTTAATTTGTAAGATATATTTCTTTTGTCGATTGCTTCGAGAGGTTTGTGGTAAAATTCTTGTTTTTTTTTACAGTCCTAACTCTATTGTAATTGAAATTATCTTATTTTCCAGCTATAGTTTTTATTAGAGGAAAAAGTTGCTTCATTTAGGCGTTGATGTAGGTTCCACCACTGTAAAAGCCGTAGTTATCCGGCCTGACACAAAAGAAATGATCTTCTCTTGCTATGAGCGGCATCACGCCTGCCAGAGCGAAAAGGTATATGCTTTTCTTAAAGATATTTTTTTGCGCTTTCCAAATGAGGATTTCCGGCTTGCTTTTTGCGGGTCGGGCGGCAGAACTATTGCCGAAATGATAAACGCGCCGTACATACAGGAAGTGGTCGCCAATTCCATAGCGGTGCGGACATTTTATCCACAATCCCAAGTCGCGGTAGAATTAGGCGGTCAGGACGCAAAAATCGTCTTTTTTTATCATGATACGGCTACAAAGCGTCTGCTGGCCGGGGATATGCGTATGAACGGGAGCTGTGCCGGCGGGACAGGCGCGTTTATTGATGAAGTTGCATCCCTTTTGCGCACTCCTGTTGAGGAATTTGACAAACTTGCCGCCAAAGGCACGCAGGTTTACGATATTTCGGGGCGTTGCGGGGTTTTTGCAAAAACCGACATACAGCCCCTTCTGAATCAGGGCGGTTTGCTGGAAGATATAGCTCTTTCTACCTTTCACGCCATCGCAAAGCAGACTATAGGCGGTCTTGCCCAGGGGCTTGAGATAAAGCCGCCTGTCATTTTTGAGGGCGGACCTCTAACGTTCAACCCGACTCTTATCAAGGTTTTTGCGGAAAGGCTTGGTCTTGATGAATCCGCCATTATAAGACCCGCAAACAGCGAAACTCTTATCGCCTACGGAGCGGCGCTTTCAATCAATGAGCTGTTTCAGGATTACGGCAAAAACTTCAGTCCCGAAGCGGCTTTGACTTCCCTTTCCATGTACCGCGAGATCGTCGCGGAAAACGCAGGAAAATTAAACAAAAGTTTTTTTGTAAGCATGGAAGAACGCGAAGAGTTTTTTGAGCGCCATAAACCGCTGAATATTAAACGCGATCCCTGTATGCTTAAATTTTTACAGGGCAAAACCTTGCGTGTTTACTTGGGTATTGACGCCGGATCGACTACCACCAAGTTTGTGTTAATAGACGAGAATGAAAATGTGCTTGACAGTTTTTACGGTCCTAACAAGGGCGAACCGCTTAAAGTTGTCAAACAGGCGTTACTTGACATTTATCAAAAATACATAGATTTGGGAATAACTCTTGAAGTTATCGCCCTGGGGACGACAGGTTACGGGGAGCTTCTTTTTGACAAGGCTCTTGGCGCGGATTTTCATACTGTAGAAACCGTAGCGCATGCCGCCGCCGCGCAAAAATATGTTCCGGGAGTAACTTTTATTCTGGACATAGGCGGACAGGACATGAAGGCCATCAATATATCAAACGATATTGTTACCAATATAACTGTAAACGAAGCCTGTTCTTCAGGTTGCGGTTCTTTTTTGGAAACATTTGCGGAAACCTTGCATATTCCTGTAGAAAAAATCGCCGAAGCCGCTTTTAACGCGAAAAATCCGGCTCGGCTCGGTAGCCGCTGTACGGTTTTTATGAACAGTACAATTATTACCGAACAAAAAAACGGCAAGAATGCCGACGACATTATGGCGGGTCTGTGCCGCTCAATAATAGAAAATGTATTTACCAAAGTCGTGCGCATTTCTAATACCGATCAATTGGGAAAAAAAATAGTTGTTCAAGGCGGAACATTCAAGAATGACGCGGTACTGCGCGCGCTGGAACAGTATTTGGGAAGAAACGTTGTCCGCGCCCCTTACCCGGGCGAGATGGGAGCGGTCGGAATCGCCATTCTTACCAAGCGTGAAATAACTGAACACGGTTACACTTCTCCGCATGGTACAAGCGAACGTTCCCGCTTTATAGGGTTCGAGGCTCTGAAAGATTTTGACTATACCCAACAGGCAAATTTGGTCTGTCCTTTCTGCGGTAATAACTGCAACCGTACGCTGGTGCGTTTTTCCAACGGTCTTACATGGGTTACAGGCAACCGTTGTGAACGCGGAGAAGTGGTTGGGGACAGCCAGAATCCCGCTGTCATAGAGGAAGTAAGCAAAATAACCCAAACTATGAATTCCGTTCCCGATATGCTTAAAATCCGGGACGAACTGCTTTTTAAGGATTATCCGTTTGTTCAATTACTTCCGCAAAAAGATATTACTATCGGGATTCCCCGTGTGCTGGATTTTTGGCGTACCCTTCCCTTTTGGAAAGTTTTTTGGGCGGCGCTTGGCTTTAAGACAAAAGTTTCCCGCAAAAGTTCCAAAAAACTTTACGAAAAGGGCTTACAGTTTGTGGCGTCCGACACGGTCTGTTTTCCCGCGAAACTGGTTCACGGGCATATACAGGACTTAATTGAAAGCAAAGTGGACAGAATTTTTATGCCGCAGTTTAACCGTCTTCCTCCGGACAATATGGAAAAATACAGTACCTTTACCTGCCCCGTTTTGAAAAGCTATCCCCTGTCCGTTAAATATTCGGATAACCCCGAAGACAAACATAATATTCCGTTTGATACGCCGATTTTCCACTGGTTTTCCGAAAGGGATCAGGATTATCAACTATGCCGTTTTATGCGCGAAACATTTAACATTCCGCAGAATGTCTGTCGCTCCGCCATTAGCCAGGGCGAGAAAGCACTTAAGGAATTTAACAGGGCGCTGGTGGAAAACGGCAAAAAAATAATTGAAGAAACAAAAAAGAAAGGCGGCTTTGCCGTGGTTATCTCCGGCAGACATTACCAGTACGATGAATTGGTCAATCATAATATTTCCAGATATTTTACCAGTATCGGCGTGCCGGTTCTTACGGTGGATTCTCTTCCCAATCTTGGAAAAATATCTTTACAAAAATCGCGGCTTGATATAACAAACAACAACCACGCGCGGCTGTTGTCGGGAGCCATTTTTGCCGCCGAACATCAAGCGCTGGAGTATGTGGACATTTTCAGTTTCGGTTGCGGACACGACGCGCTTTATACGGACGAAATTATCCGCATAATGAAAGAGATTTCCGGTAAATCCCCGCTTATATTAAAAATGGACGAAAGCGATATAGCCGGACCGCTTCGCATACGGATACGCTCGTTTATCGAAACGGTAATGATACGCAGGAAAAAAGAAATTCTTAACACAAAACCTTTGAGCGATCCATATCCGGTTAAATTTTTCAGGGAAGACAGGTATAAAAAAACCCTGCTTATTCCCAATGTAAGCAGAGCGTTCTGCCTGATGGTTACTTCCTGCATTGCCAACGACGGTTTGCGGGTGGAGCCTTTGCCAATGGGAGACGCGGACGCGATAATCATGGGAAAAAAATATGTGCATAACGACATTTGCTTTCCCGCGCAGATTGTAATCGGTGAAGCTATCACCGCCTTGAAAAGCGGCAAGTACGATCCCGATAAAGTTGTGCTTGGCACGGGGAAAATTATGTGCGACTGCCGGCTTGCAAATTATCTGAGTCTGGCAAGAAAAGCGCTTGACGATGCGGGTTTTCCTCAGGTTCCTGTTGTTACAACAGACATGTACGACTTGAAAAACGTCCACCCTGCTTACAGATTCAGCGTTTTTACCTACGCAAAAGTGTTATGGGGTTTGGTTGAAACGGATGCTCTTGAATTTCTTAGACGCAAAATAAGACCGTACGAAATTAACAAGGGTGAAACAGATCAAATAGTGGAAAACGCCTTTATCGAAATCGCAAAAGGTTTCGCAAGAGGCGGAATACCCGGTTCGATTAAAGCGTACAGAAAAGCCGTTAAAGATATATGCGCAATCCGGTATGACCGTTCAAAACCGCGTGATGTGGTATTCATTCAAGGCGAGTATCTTTTGACATTTCATCCCGGCTCTAATTTGGAGATCGAACGCTATCTTGAAAAAAACGGTCTGGAAGTGGCGCTTCCAAGAATGCACGACATTTACCGCCATCTTTTTGTTATGCACACGGTCAGTGAGATAAACGAGTTTCATGTGCGCCATTCACTGTTCGATACATTGTATTCAAAAGTAGGCGACAAATATGTTGATTTTGCCAGTATCTTTATCGATAAAATCGCAAAAAAACATCCATTGTATGAAAATGCCCTTCATCTGCCGGACGCGGCAAAGTTAAGCGATCCTATCATGCACCATTCGGTAATGTCCGGGGAATCGTTTATGATCGCCGCCGACATTCTTCATTACGCGAAAAAAGGAGTGCGTTCTTTTGTAATACTCCAGCCGTTCGGTTGTCTGCCGAATCATATCTGCGGACGGGGGGTCATCAAAAAGATCAAAGAAATGCACCCTGATATTCAGATTCTGCCTTTGGATTATGATCCGGACGTAAGTTTTGCCAACATAGAAAACCGCCTGCAAATGCTGATAATGAACGCCCGCAGTCTTAAAAAGGTGTCGTAACAATGTTCGGTTTGAGAATAGAACAGATCATCTTCCTGTTTTTCTTTTTTTCGGTCTCCGGCTGGGCAGGCGAAACGATAATGGAATCCGCCGTAAGAAAGCGCTTTGTAAACAAGGGTTTTTTCAAGGGACCGTACGTGCCTGTTCACGGCATCGGGGCGTTTGCCGTGTACGGACTTTGTACGCCGTTAAAGCCATACCCTGCTTTAGTGTTTCTGATAAGCGTATTAGCCTGCACTTTAATTGAATACATTGCGGCAATTGTTTTGGAAAAGATTTTTTTTATAAGGGGCTGGGATTACGAAACCTATCCTTTTACCAAATGGTGTCATTACAAAAGGCGGATCGCTTTAACCACCTCGCTGTTTTTCGGCGTTGTGGCAATGGCGATAATTTATTTTTACTGGGATTTTGGCGTATGGCTTATGAACACTGTAGGTTCAACTCCGCTTATCGTAATTGACATTACGCTAACCGCCGTATTTTTGACGGATGCTGTATACTCCGGGGTAAAATGTATAAGCAACAAACTGGCGGGTATTCCAAATAAAACAATAGGACTGGAATGATACGATGAAAGACGCCGCTTTATTTGACATCATTACAAAAGAAATTCTGGAACACGAAGTGTTTTCGGAAAGCAAAAAACACATACAGCACGGCAGAATCAGCGTGTACCACCACAGTCTTTCTGTCGCCCGCCTTAGTTTTGTCATTGGAGAATTTTTTAATATTAGAGACAAACGGAGTCTTGTGCGCTCCGCCCTTCTGCATGATTTTTTTCTGTACGACTGGCACGTGCCGGAAAAAATGTGGTCGCTCCACGGCTGGACCCACCCTGTACTGGCGGCGGAAAACGCAAAAAAATATTTTGATATAAGCGACAAGGAATATTCTATGATACGCAGTCACATGTGGCCGCATACCCTGTTCCACCCTCCTAAGTACCGTGAAGGCTGGATCATCTGCGTGGCGGATAAACTTGTTTCCGCGAGGGAAACGCTTTTTAAACGGTAGAGTTGTTTGGAAACTTAAGTTTCTGAACAACTTCATATAAAAAACGCGGTTTTGTCGAACTTTCGGACTAAAATCCGCGTTCGCAGGCTTATAGCCTGAAAAACCGCAAGACTGGTCAGCGTAGCTGACATGAGACAACCAACT
>JAITUY010000121.1 GCA_031286095.1 Treponema sp.
GGTTCGAGTTGGTTGTCTCATGTCAGCTACGCTGACCAGTCTTGCGGTTTTTCAGGCTATAAGCCTGCGAACGCGGACTTTAGTCCGAAAGTTCGACAAAACCGCGTTTTTTATATGAAGTTGTTTGGAAACTGAAGTTTCCGAACAACGCTACTATTTTTTTTGCCCATTGTATTTTCGAAAAATCAAAAAACTCTTTTTCAAAAGCCTCATATGTATCTTTTTTACTTTCAAATAGCCTGGCTGTTTTTGCAATATCAATTATTTCTCGCTTCAATTTCGCCGTATAAGATTTTAATCTTTTCATTGTAGAACTGGTAAATGTCTTCTTCTGTCATTTTGAGCGGGCAAGGATTTTATCAATACCTTGTTAATTTCCTCTGAAGTAATAATGTTGTCCCGTAATACGTTCCCACGGTCAATTACCGGAAATTCAGCTGTAAAAGAAAATTTTTGCTTATTATTCTTCTCCAGATGAACTCTAAACTCGTCCGGAGAAAACTTGCGTATTGTATCAATCGGCGATCCAATTAGAACTTCTATGTTTTTTTCGATAATGTTAAACTGCACTGTTTACTATTCCTGCTATAAATTATAGGAGCGAATTTAACTTATGTCAACAACGGTTAGTATTCCTTTTATAAGAGGCAGAAACGCGTTTTACCGGTTCCGCCTTTCTTCCTCGGATTTACATTCAATACACATAAGGGCGTAGGGAATCGCTATAAGACGGTCTTGCGGAATCCGCTTGTTGCATTTAATACAATGACCGTACTTACCCTGTTTAATGCGGGTAAGAGCGGACTCAATCAATTTGAGCCTCTTTAATTCCTGAGACCCGATAGCCTCGATCATTTTACGGTCAATATCATCGGAAGCGACGTCGGCAAGGTCTTTGGAATCCATGCCTTCCATTATTTCTCTGAAATCTTCACTGCTGGCGACCAGAGCGTCAACAATTTCGGCTTTTAAAGCGGAAAGAGACGCCTCCATTTTATCAAGAAACTCTTGATCTATCGGCGGTAGTTTTTTCTTTTTTTTGCCGGTCGTTGCCATATATAACCTCCAGTATATATATTTTATAATTAAACGTAATAAGTATTGATGTATAAAGGCAAATTTGTCAAGCATAAAATGTATATATTCTTAAAATAAACTCTTGAAATTATCGTTTTTTTTCGATATTTTTTTTAAAGATGTATAAACCGTTTAAGACACCGGTAGTGCAGGCTTCACCGGATATTAAAACTGGGGAGCCTCGGATATCAAAATTTGTATTTTTTCTGCTTAGACTATTAACTAGACTTTATTTATACCTGTATTTCGGAGTAACAAAAGTTGTTTTAAAAGGCGACTCTCTTGTTTATGCCTTTAAACGGGCGCTGGCTGGCGAAAGCCGCTGTATTATCGCTTTCCGCCACCCAAACGGCGGAGAACCGCAGATTCTGACATGGTTTTTTCTTTTTAAGCTTAAGCGCTATGCCGCCAAAATGGGCGTCCGCTTTGCCCGCAGACCGCACGCGGTATTCGCGTATGGTTACGAAGTACTACGATGGGGCGGCTGGGTGGCGCGGTTTGTAATGCCGAATGTCGGAGCAATGCCTATCTATCACTCAAAAGTGGACTCAAAGGGAATTACCAGATTGCGCAAAGCCATAATAGAAGGACCGTATCCGCTGGCAATAGCGCCGGAAGGACAGGTTACCTATTCCGCTGATACCGTTTCGCGGCTGGAGCCGGGTATTTTTCGCATTGGTTTTCAGGCAGTCCAGCAAATGGCGGATAAAAATATTAATTGCCCTGTAGAAGTTTTGCCTGTGTCAATCCACTTCCGTTTTGGCATTGTCGGTAAAAGATCAAAAGAGTGGCTTCTAAGAAAAATCGAGGAATACTGCGGGCTGGCTAAAAAAACAAGGAAACTTCCTTTAGATGAAAGACTGACGTTATGCAGGGATCATATTATTGATGCAAATGAAAAACGCTACAACATCAACAACGCCGGTTCCCTTTCATTTAATGAACGTCTTGAGCGCGTAATCAACTCGGCGCTGGAAACTGCCGAGAGAATGCTCGGCATAAAAAGTGAAGGCGATTATTTCTCGCGTATGCACAGGGTTCGCCAAATTTGCTGGGACAGAATCTATCTTCCCAACGTAGACAACCTTGATCATCTGTCATATATTCAGCGTAATACTGCTGATCTTGGAGCGGGAGAAGCGTGGTACATCGGGCGTCATCAGGAACTTGTTGATTTCTGCCTGTTTTTCAGAAGCCAGCCCCCTACGGAAAAATCTTCTCTGCACAGCAAGATTGAGTATATTCAAAATCTTTGGTATTTTGCCAGCCGTACAATGGGCGGCGCTGTGGACGACAGAACAAGTAATATTTTTATACGCAAAGTTATTATTCAACCCGGTCCTGTTATCAACTTAAGCGAATATCTGCCTCAATATAAAGAAGATAAAAAAACGACGATAACACAGGTAATGTCGAAACTGGAAAAAGCGTTTCTCGATTGTATTGAAGAAGTTGATAAAACAGAAAAAGACCGCTATTAAATTTCCACTACCCCGTCGAAGACTTTTACGCAATCGCCTGTCATGTAAACCGCTTCATCGGTATAATTAATTATTAGGTTTCCGCCTGGAAGCTGTACCTTAATATCCGTACCTTTGTCGCTGTACTTGTTCAGAACGGCGGCGACAGCAGAAGCGCACGCTCCCGTCCCGCATGCTTGCGTTTCCCCGTTGCCGCGCTCCCATACACGTATTTTAAGATGATTCCTGTCCATGATCTCGACAAATTCAGTGTTTACCCTGTCGGGAAACAGCGGATTGTTTTCAAACAAGGGACCGATTACGCTCAGATCGAGCTTTTCGATCCTTTCGCAGAAGACGACGGCATGGGGGTTGCCAATCGAAACGCAGGTGATATCGTATTTATTGCCGCCTACTTTTACCTGCCTTGCGATCACGTTTTCGCCTGAAAGATTAACCGGTATTTTTTCAGGGCGCAGTTCCGCGCGTCCCATGTTTACTTTTACTGACAATACATTTTCGTTTCTGGTAGTAAGATAAAGTTCCCTGATGCCGCTTATGGTCTCGATTCGCATATTCTGTTTTTTTACAATACCATTGTCAAAAAGATATTTTGCTACGCACCGTATCGCGTTGCCGCCCATTCCGCCTTCACTGCCATCAAGATTGAACAGCCTCATTTTCGCGTCGGCTGTCGCGGATCGCATTATAAACACAAGCCCTTCGCTTCCAATCCCCGTATGCTGGTTGGCAAGCAGTACGCAAAGCGATTCCGGTGAATTGATTTCCAAATCGAAGCAGTTGATGTATATATAGTCGTTGCTACAACCGTGCATCTTTGTAAATGGAAGCTTTACACGTTCGCTCCTTAAATTATTTATATCGACAAGTTCCGTATTTATTTCGCTGTAGTCGGAAAGCAGAGAATCGGCAAGCGCATTCGCCGTATCAATTGACGTTAAGCACGGAACGCCTAGAGAGCAAGCTTTTCTGCGTAGCTTTACGTCGTCCAGCGCCGGGTCCCTGCCTTTTTCCGAAGTTGAAATAATGTAGCTTATTGTCCCGCTTGCCAAAAGCGTTTCGGTGTTGACCATGTCGTTATCGCAGATTTTGTCTATCGCCTGAACATTAAAGCCCTTGCCTGCAAGAAAGCGGGCTGTCCCTCTTGTCGCGTGCAGAGATAAACCGCACTTTACAAGTTTTTCGGCAACTCCGGCAATCTCGCCCTTGTCGCCGTCGCGGACTGTAACCAACACGCCGCCGTCCCTTTTAATTTTATATCCGGCGGCGACAAGCCCTTTAAAAAGCGCCTCTTCAAGATTTTTGCCAAGTCCCAAAACTTCGCCAGTGGATTTCATTTCAGGACCAAGGTGGGTATCAAGACCGGTAAGCTTTTCAAATGAAAAGACGGGAACCTTAACGGCAACGTACGGGGGAATCTTCGCTATCCCAGACGAACAGCCCAGAGAAGCAAGCGTCTGCCCTACGCTGACTTTTGTCGCAAGTTCGCACATTTGAACGCCCGTAACCTTGCTTATGTATGGAACAGTCCTCGACGCGCGCGGATTTACCTCAATTACATAAATATCGTTTTCATAAAATACATACTGAATATTTACAAGACCGCGCACGTTCAAAGCCATGCAGAGTTTTTTTGTAATGTCAAAAATCTTTCCGGCAAGATCGTCATCGATATTCAAAGCCGGATAAACGGCGATACTGTCGCCAGAATGAATGCCTGTGCGCTCAATATGTTCCATGATACCCGGAATCAATATGTCGGTTCCATCGCAAATCGCGTCCACTTCGATCTCTCGCCCGCTGAGGTACTTGTCGATAAGAACTGGGTTCTCCTGTTTGGAACGGAGGATTATCTCCATGTATTCGCGGATATCTTCCGGCGAGAAGGCTATTATCATGTTCTGACCGCCAAGAACATAAGATGGGCGCATAAGCACTGGGTAACCAAGTTTGTCTGCGGCGTCCAGAGCTTGCGCTTCCGTCATAACGCCGAAACCTTTGGGGCGCTTTATCTGCAACTGCTCAAGCAGTTTATCAAAGCGTTCCCTGTCTTCGCAAATGTCAATACTTTCCGCGCAAGTGCCGATTATATTTACACCGCGCTCGTGCAGTTTTTTTGTCAGCTTAATTGCCGTTCCGCCGCCAAACGCGACTATAACGCCGGCTGGTTTTTCAATTTCGATAATGCTCATCACATCGTCAACGTGCAGTGGTTCAAAATAAAGTCTGTCCGCAGTGTCAAAATCCGTCGATACGGTTTCGGGATTGTTGTTGATTACGATAACTTCGTAACCCATCTTTCTTAATGTCCACACACAATGAACACAGGCGTAATCAAACTCGATTCCCTGTCCTATCCGTATCGGCCCGCTTCCAAGCACGATAACTCTCTGCTTGGCGCTTTTTTGAATGAAGGGCAAAGCCTCGTTCTCTGCGCCGTTCTTAATCGAATAAAAGTACGGTGTCTTTGCCTCAAATTCGCCGCCGCAGGTGTCTACCATTTTATAAATAAACGGAGAGCCGACGTTGGACAACGAAGGAGTGTCTTTAATAATTTTTAGTTTATGCAAAAACCAGCGGTCTACTTTTGTAATTGAGTAAAGTTCGTCTATGCTTACACCGCGCTTGATCGCCTCGTACAGAACAAACAAGCGTTCGTCCGTAACTGTTTTTAGCAAGCCGCGAATTTCGGCGTCTGTTTTCGCGGAAAGACGCGGAAGGTCAAGACTGGCAAGCCCAATCTCCGCGCCGCGCACCGCTTTTACAAGGGCCTCCTCAAAAGTGTCCGCGATTGACATTACTTCGCCTGTCGCTTTCATCTGGGTTCCCAAGTCCCTGCTGGCGTACACAAATTTGTCGAACGGCCACTTTGGAAATTTTACCGCGACATAATCAAGCGTCGGCTCAAACGCGGCGAAGGTTGTCCCTGTTACAGCGTTGGTAATTTCATCAAGCGTGTAACCGATAGCGATCTTGGTCGCCACTTTCGCAATCGGGTATCCTGTCGCCTTGCTCGCCAGGGCGGAAGAACGCGACACGCGCGGATTAACTTCGATGACGGCGTATTCAAAACTGTTTGGTTCAAGCGCAAGCTGAACGTTACAGCCGCCTTCCACTCCAAGCGCCTTGATGATGTTCAGCGAGGCGGAGCGCAACATCTGATACTCTTTGTCCGCAAGCGTTACGGCGGGAGCGATAACGATACTGTCGCCTGTGTGTATACCGACAGGATCAAAGTTTTCCATTGAACAGACTGTAATTACATTGCCGACGCGGTCGCGCATCACTTCAAATTCAATTTCTTTCCAGCCCGCGATTGATTTTTCTATCAGCACCTGATGAATCGGCGAAAGCGCGAGACCGTTTGCCGTTATCTCCCGCAGGCGATCTTCGTCTACGGCATTGCCGCCGCCAGAACCGCCAAGCGTAAAGGCAGGGCGCACAATTACAGGATAGCCAATTTCGCCCGCAAACTTTACCGCCGTTTCCACTTCCGTTGCAATGACGGAAGGAATAACAGGCTGTCCGATACTCTCCATGGTTTCCTTAAAGATTTTTCTGTCTTCCGCCTTGTCAATTGTCTGCGGAGAGGAACCAAGCAGACGCACGTTCATTTTGTCAAGGAAGCCATCGCGGGCCAACTGCATGCACAATGTCAGCCCGGTTTGTCCGCCAAGTCCCGACAAAATGCTGTCCGGGCGTTCTTTTTCGATAATGCGCTTTACGGTGGTAAGAGTCAGCGGTTCAATATAAATTTTGTCCGCGATGTTTTTGTCTGTCATTATTGTCGCGGGGTTTGAGTTTACAAGGACAATTTCGATCCCGTCTTCCCGTAGAACGCGGCAAGCCTGAGTTCCGGCGTAATCAAATTCGGCGGCCTGCCCTATAACAATCGGACCCGAACCGATTACTAGAACTTTTTTTATATTTTTATCGAGAGGCATTTTCTGCTATCCTTTCTAAAAAACGGTCGAATAAAAACGATGTGTCCAGCGGTCCGCCGCGCGCTTCGGGGTGAAACTGCGCCGAAAATGAATTGCCAAAATCCAGCCCCTCGCATGAGCCGTCGTTAACGTTGATAAAAGAACTGTTTTCCGCAACTACCTCGTAACCGTGGTTCTGACTGGTTATAAACACCTGCCCTGTCCGCGTATCTTTGACAGGCTGGTTGGCCCCCCTATGTCCGAACTTTAACTTTCTGGTGGAGTACCCTTTTGCGCACGCCAAAAGCTGGTGTCCCATGCAGATACCAAAAATTGTAATCCCGCTTTTATCAAGCGTGCGTATTGTTTCGACAATGCCGGCGTTTGCAGGATCAGCGGGATCGCCAGGACCGTTACTGAGCATTATGCCATGCGGCCGCGTTTCTAAAATCTTTTGCGCAGGAGTATCGCACGGGAATATCCAAACTTCACAACCGCGCGCAGAAAGCGCAGACGCTATTCCTCGCTTTGCGCCAAAGTCCAAAAGCGCGACACGCCTCTGGCTACTGCCGCCCTCTGCCGGGATTTTTGTAACCGTCCGCGAAGAAACCTCTGCGATTGGGTTTGTGATCGAATAAGCTTTAACTTCGGCGTGATCGGCGTCCGTCGGCGGCGCTGTGCAGATTTTACCGTTCATTACTCCGTTATTGCGGATAATTTTTGTAAGGGCGCGCGTATCAATACCGTACATTCCTACAATACCCCGCTCCTTCAGAAAAGCGCCTAGTATGTTTTCGCTTCGGAAATTGGACGGTGTGGAACAAGGATGTTTTACAATGTAGGCTTTTGCTCCTATGCCGGCGCTTTCAAAGTCGGCGGGAATAACGCCGTAGTTGCCGATAAGGGGAAATGTTTGAAGGACGATCTGTCCGTAATAACTTTGATCGGTTAAAGTTTCAAGGTAGCCGGTCATGCCGGTTGTAAAAACAATTTCTCCGGTAATATCGCCATGAGCGCCAAAAAATTTGCCTTCAAAAATCGTACCGTTTTCCAATATCAGGTAAGCAGAATCGCCCATTTAATACCCTTTTTTAGTATGCAAAAAACGGCAAAATTTGTCAAGGCTGGGAGAGAGGGGTGTCAAAGACCTGTAGAAATGTCCCTTTCCATGCCGCCTTTTGGATTTTGTGGTTTGTATATTGGTTAACTCTTTAACAAGGAATTTAGTTCCATTCCAGACTACAGTTGGTTTCCGTCAAGGTATATTCGTATGGTTACTTTGTCATTAGGCCGCAAAAGTGGTTTTTTAGTTTTAAGTATTTGAAATAGACGGGTTTCAAAGCGAACCGCATAATTGTTGCGACTGTCCGTTCGTATTCAAAGTACATGATATCTTTTTAGTTAACATTTTCCAGCGGAACATGGACATCCTCCGGTCTTGCCGCCGCACCGGAAAACTTCCTGTTCATTTTTGGCAGGTAGTTTTTTCCAAAAACATGTTAGCCTCACAGATGGTCGAAATACCGGCAAGCATGAGTTCCTTCACAAGGCGATCCTGATCTATGCCGTGCTTCCGTTCGACCCGGCCTTTCGCCTGCGGGCTGTTCGCCGCTATCACCTGTATCCACAATTTTTCGCAGGTCCGGTCAAAATGACTTTTCGGCTCCAGAATACCTGTCAATACTTCGGTGTCTGATGGTTCGCGGATTAGCATAAAGGCATTCTTCTTGTCACAATACGGGGCATCAGGTATCCCCATAACTCCTTATCCAGCATGAAAATACCTCCATAATCCCCAATATTGTATCTTCCTCAAAAAAACGCGACAACCGGGTGTTCGTTGCATCGTCTGTCATCGTTATTAAACAGCACGATTGTCCGCGCTCTTCAAAGCACTTATGATGGTTACCGTCAAATTGTACCAATTCGCAAGCATGCTCGCCGCTTCAGCCTACTGCGGTACTGCTTGCTTTGTCGCAACCCCTTCCAATCCCCACTTGCTATGAGGTACAGCCTCAACACTCACGCTCATTGGTATCCCTTCTATTTCGGACAGTTTCTCCGTAGCAAAGGTCGGTCCAAAATCACGGTATCGTTCCCGGTATGCCTGAACCGCCTTTTCCATCGTCTTGTTGTTTGAACGCCTTGTGTAGCCCGAGCCGCCGAAGCAGTTACCGACCTGTTGAAACTGTCGAATTTATTTTTATGATAAGAAACACTTTGTTTTTTGCTTGAAAAACGCCTTTAAACTCAGAAAACGACATATATTTTGGATGCTTTTTTATGCAAAATTATAAATCAGACAGTCTTGTTATGCGATGGGCGGGCGTACACCATTTTTTATTATTTATACTTTATTGAATGATATTATATACATATATCCTTTACAAATAATTTCACCTTTTATATTTTCCATTTCTTTTGGAATTAAATTTAATGGCATATTTGCTTTTTCAATATTATACAATTCTTTCCCTGGCACATTTTTATAGATATTTTTTATTGTTTTTCCTGTTTCATCTATTATGAATATTTTTGAACCAGTTTTTGCAACTCTTATCATTTCCAGTAATGCTTTTTTCTTGTCATTATAAGAATTAAAACCGCCACAAGAATAAACAACATCAAATACATTATCATTAAGGGGCAAATTTTCTGCTTCACAGCAAACTAATTCGGAATTTACATTCCATTTTTCTGAATGCTTTTTTGCCATTTTTAACATTTTAATTGAAATGTCTACACCATAATATTTTGCTTTTTTATTCATATAGTAAAAATTATCTGCTGTGCCTACAGAAGTTTCCAGTACGAGATTATTATCATTTACAATAATATACTTGAGAAAATCATTTCGAAAATTATTTTCTCCACCAAATTTTATTTTATAAAATATTTTTTGACTAATATTGTAAAAAGGAGCAATTTTATTATACAATTCACTAAATTTTTTATTTTCACCAGATAAACTATTAATATCAATGAAAGTATTTATTCCATTGATAATTTTTCCAGTCGATTTATATATATTATCCACCATGATAATGCACATTTTATAGATTATATTCAATTATGTCAATATATTTTTAACCAATTTAGCCTGCCTGTCGCATAACGTTCTGGCTGTAACTGACGTTTTTTTGCGCCCGATAAGGAAAAATGCGAAGCATTTTTACGGGCGCAAAAAAATGTGGCGGAACAAAACCGTGCAGAGGGCG
>JAITUY010000127.1 GCA_031286095.1 Treponema sp.
CGTTTTCCTTCTTTTCTCAAACATAACGCGTCCTTATATTCAACCATTTCACCACCCAAAAAATATTTCCAAAAATCCTAATATTACCCCCCCCCCCCCCCCCCCCAGACTATATTTACAAAATAATTTCATGTTTTTTATTATAAGTACAATGAATTTAAAAATACTACAAACATCAGCATACTTGATAAGTAAATATAAAAAAGTCCTCAAAATACGGACAAATGCAATGAAAAAAGAGGTTTTACATGAAAAACAAAAAGAATACGTTTCTGGCTCTTGTTTTTTTGACAGGGTTTGCTATGCTGGTAGCAGACTTTCTGATACTGTTATTTTTTGGCAGTTCTTTTTCCAGTCTTCGCTTTAGGCTTGGTATTCCGGGCGTCATTTTTCTTATCCTGTATTGCGTTATTATGGGGTACGGGGCGAAATATTTTGATTACAAATATTTTACAAAACTGGAAGGAGAAGAATATTTACAGTGGCTTAAAAAATTAGGAGCAGTGCCGATCAAACGGATAGCCCTTAATGTAGTTACCCACTGTGCTTTTCTATGTATTGTTTTTTCCGGTAATTATCTGGGTCTTGAGCCATCTATAAAAGTAGCGCTGTTTTTGGCATCCCTGTCCTTTGGGATGCTGGTAGGAACCTTTGTATACGTGTCCGGCGACGGTCTTGTTTCAAGCACCCTGCTTGCCCATGATTTTACCAAGTATCCTTCCGATTGCCGGGAAAAGCGGCAGGAAGCGAAGGCATGGATTATTCCGGTTGCGGCAATTTTGGTAACGCTGGGCTTTACCTGTTCCGTTACACTACTTGGAATCCATCGCGCTGGTGGAAGTTTGGATGTGTTAAAGGGAAACATGGTGTCCTCTATATTGTTTCCGCTGGCTGTTTTCTTTATCAGCATTTCCTTTCTGGCTCTTAACCTTAAAAAAAACACAGGAGCGATATACAGTAAAGTAATCGCCCAGCTTGAAAATCTTTCGTCTGAACAAAAAGACCTTACAAAGCGGATTTCTATTTGTTCTGTGGACGAGCTTGGCAGTATTGCCGGTATGGTAAATGACTTTAGCGAACATCTGAATGGCGGAATAGGAACAATAAAATATAAAATTAACGGGCTTAACCATACCAGTTTTGAACTGTCAGTCAATATGGGCAAAACTTCTACAGCAGTTCAGCAAATTTCATCTAATCTTGACAATATGGAAAACCTGATGGTCAAACAGGAAAACGGCGCGGAAGAAGCGGGCAGAGCGGTAGGAAATATTAAAGAAAACATTGACAGCCTTAAAAAAATAATAGAAGAGCAGACAGAAAGCGTAAATATGTCGTCCTCCGCCATAGAAGAAATGACGGCTAACATTCACTCGGTAACGCAAACTCTGGTAGAAAACAGCAAAAATGTTGAAACATTAACATCGGCATCCGAAAACGGCAGAACCGGACTCCAGACAGTCGTTCAGGAAATACAGGAAATAGCGCGTGATTCCGAGGGGCTTTTGGAAATAAACTCGGTAATGAACAATATCGCAAGCCAGACAAATTTGCTTTCGATGAACGCGGCGATAGAAGCCGCGCACGCGGGAGAGGCGGGCAAAGGTTTTGCCGTCGTAGCCGATGAAATCCGCAAATTGGCTGAGTCGTCAGGACAACAGTCAAAAACAACAGCGGCTATGCTGAAAAAAATAAAAGCGTCCATAGACAACATTACCAAATCTTCCAACGACGTACAGGCGCGTTTTGAAGCTATAGACACAAGCGTAAAAACAGTTTCACAGCACGAGCAAAATATCCGTAACGCTATGGAAGAACAGGAAACGGGCGGAAGACAGATACTGGAATCCGTAAGCAGACTGCGGGATATAACGGCTGAGGTTAAGAAAGGGTCAGACGACATGGAGGAATCGGGACAGACGCTGGTTAAGGAAACAGATGAATTCATAGAAACCAGTAAATCGGCAGTAGAAGGCATGAATGAAATACTTAAAGGCATAAACCAGATAAACATTTCCGTTACTCATGTAAACGAAATGAGTCTGGAAAATAACAGCAACTTTGATTCCTTAAAACTGGAAACTGAAAAATTTAATGTTAGTTCAGGAAAAGAGAAACCAAAAATCCTTATAGTCGACGACGATGTTATCCATCTTGAAATGGTGGATAATGTATTGAAAAGTGAATATGAAGTATCTACGGTTCAATCCGGTAAATCAGCGCTTGCCTTGTTCTATCAGGGACTTGTTCCAGATTTAATATTACTGGACTTGATAATGCCGGAAATGGACGGCTGGGATACTTACACAAGAATAAAGGCTATAAGCGGTTTGCATGATACCCCTATAGCCATTTTCACTGTTTCAACTGATCCTGAAGATATAAAACACGCGCGCCAGCTGGGAGCTGTTGATTATATCAAAAAGCCTTTTGACAAAGATGATCTGTTAAACAGAATAGGGAAAATACTTAATAGAGTTGCTTAAAAAATTCAGTTTTAAATAACTTCCTTATAATTTTTGCCGAACTTTCGGACTAAAGTCCGCGTTCGCGGGCTTATAGCCTGAAAAGATGCAGGACTTGTTCAATGGGGTTATTGAACAAGTCCAATCAACAACCCCGCCAAAAAGTGCGGGGTATTAACCCCTCAACACAAATAAAGTGTAAAACACCGCGTTTTGTATGATTAGGATTTATGCGAATCCATATCTTTTATTTTTTCGTCAATGAACCGTCCTATAACCCCTTTTATTTCTTTCAAGGCGGCCTTGCGGTAGGATTTCATAGTTTCCGGCAGGGTTTTTCCGTTAGAAAAAAGGTCAACCGTATCAATTCCAAGGGCTACTGCTATTCGTTCAAGCATTTCTGGCGAAGGGAAATTATTTTTAGTTTCAATCATACCTATGTAATGGGTGCTTGTATCTACTTTTTCAGCCAATTTTGACTGCGACAACCCTAAAGCGCCGCGATAAGCTTTCATGTTTTTTGCCAATAAGTCTCTGATATTTGTCATATTCCGCTTAATATCCACAGCTCTTGAAAGGATTCAATTTTGCAAAAATATTCTGTAAAGACATCTTATTTGAACTGTAGTATCAAGGGAACCATTGACCAACTCGTTATTAGTATTATACATTACTATCTAATAAGTAGTAATAAGAAAATGCTGAAAAATGAAAAAGGAGAAAATAGCGTACGGAACAGGTATAAGTTTTCCGCTCTCGGTATTCGGCAGTCTGAACAAGTCTGATAGAGTTGTTCGGAAATCTTAAGTTATTTTTGTAGGGCTTTAGCCCGAAAAAATGCATGACTTGTTCGATAACCTGCTCGAACCGAAGGTTTGCAGTTGCCGAACAAGTCCAATATTAATCGGGTAAACAAAGGAGAAAAGAAATGAATAATTTTTTTACTAATGCCAGTATTGGCAAAAAACTGTTATTATTAATGGTCGTCTTTATAGCCGGTTACACAATTTTTTGTCTGGTTTCGTTTTCGACTTTAAATATTCTTAGAATTCACGGAAACCTATACAACCAAATTATCACGAGCAAAGATTTGATCGCCGATGTTCTGCCGCCGCCGGGGTACATTATTGAATCATATCTTGATATTTTGCAGATGGTAGATGAAACCGATCCCGCGCGAATGGATTATTTTTTAGCGGAACTAAAAAGGCTTCAGGCCGATTATGACGAGCGCCATCAATTTTGGATAAATGAACCTCTGCTGGAAACTGGGGAATTACGGAATGCCATGCTAAAAGGGGCTTACGATCCGGCGGTACAGTTTTATGATATTGTTTTCAGCCGTTTTATTCCCGCAATGCAAAAAGGCGACCGTGAATATGCCAGAAGACTTGCGCAGGGTGATCTGAAAACCCTCTATACAAAACATCGTATAAGCGTGGATCAGGTTGTTCTGGGATCGACAGAAAAGTACAAGAATATTGAAGTAATTGCCAGTATGACGATTCAACGCGATACAAAGGTACTTTTTATAATTGCCTTTGCTGTTATCGCTGTCGCGGCGTTAATTATGTACTTAGTCATGAATAGCATTACAAAACCAATCGTAATGGTAGTAGATACTCTTAAAAATATATCAGAAGGCGAAGGCGATTTGACTAAGCGGGTAACTGTAAAATCTAACGATGAAACAGGCAAACTTGCCCATTACTTTAATCTTACGATGGAAAAAATAAAAAATCTTGTAGGAACAATAAAATACAAAATTAACGGGCTTAACCATACCAGTTTTGAACTTTCCGCAAACATGGGTAAAACTTCCACGGCAGTTCAGCAGATTTCATCTAATCTTGACAACATGAAGAACCTGATGGTCAAGCAGGAAAACGGCGCGGAAGAAGCGGGCAGAGCGGTAGTGAAGATTAAAGAAAACATTGACAGCCTTAAAAAAATAATAGAAAAACAGACCGAAAGCGTAAATATGTCGTCCTCCGCCATAGAAGAAATGACGGCTAACATTCACTCGGTAACGCAAACTCTGGTAGAAAACAGTAAAAATGTTGAAACATTAACATCGGCGTCCGAAAACGGCAGAACCGGACTCCAGACAGTAGCGCAGGAGATACAGGAAATAGCGCGTGATTCCGAGGGGCTTTTGGAGATAAACTCGGTGATGAACAATATCGCAAGCCAGACAAATTTGCTTTCGATGAACGCGGCAATAGAAGCCGCGCACGCGGGAGAGGCGGGCAAAGGTTTTGCCGTCGTAGCCGATGAAATCCGCAAATTGGCTGAGTCATCCGGTCAGCAGTCTAAGACTACCGCCGCGATGCTCAAGAAAATAAAAGCGTCTATAGATAACATAACTAAATCTTCCAATGATGTGCTGGAGCGTTTTGGAGCAATAGACACGAGCGTAAAAACAGTTTCCGAACATGAGCAAAATATCCGCAACGCGATGGAAGAGCAGGAAGCAGGCGGTAAGCAAATACTGGAATCCATAAGCCGCCTTCGTGACATAACGTCTTCGGTTAAGAACGGGTCTGATAACATGGAAAAATCAGGCGAAACTCTTGTCGAGGAGACAGATGGGTTCATAAAAACCAGCAAAGAAACTGTTGATGGTATGAACGAGATACTGAAAGGAATAAATCAGATAAATGTTTCGGTCAACAATGTAAGCGAAATGAGTCAGGAAAACAACAGTAACTTTGAATCACTAAAAATGGAGACGCAAAAATTTAATGTTAATGTGGGCGATGAAAAGCAAAAAATCCTCATGGTGGATGACGATACCATTCATCTTGAAATGGTGGGAGCATTATTGCAAGATGAGTATGATGTGTCGAGCGCCAAATCCGGTAAAGAAGGACTTGGATTGTTATATCAGGGGTTGGTTCCCCAGTTAATCTTGTTGGATTTAATAATGCCTGACATGGACGGATGGAATACTTACACCAGAATAAAAGCGATAAGCGGCTTACATGATATTCCGATAGCGTTTTTCACAGTTTCAAGCGATCCTGAGGACATAAAGCACGCGCATGAAATGGGTGCGGTTGATTATATCAAAAAACCCTATGACAAAGACGATCTGTTAAGCAGGATAGGTAAAATCATTAAGAAAAAATAGGACTATAGCAAAAAAGTTAGTTATAGAACACTTTTAATTCTTAATCTTTTATACAAGCTTGTACTGTTTACGGATGTATTCAATTGATTGTTTTATGGATAGGGATAGGGTTTTATTTATAGTCAAGGACACATCTTTTATAAAGCGGTTCATCGAATTCTTTGTTTTAGGATTCGACTCGTTATCTTCTTCCATAAATAACTCAAATACCTTTATTTCCAGGGCAGCCGCCAGTTTTGTAAGTGTTTCAGGGTGCGGCCATTTTTTCCCCCGTTCTATATCGCCAAGGAAATTTAATGAAATATCGGCATATTCTGCTAAATCCGATTGAGACCAATTCCGGCGGTTTCGATAAATTTTTACATTTTTACCAAATATTGCCCTTAATTCTTTTCCACCCATTAATCCACCCTTATAGATGCTATTTAAATACAATGCTGTTAGCTTGACATTTTTTCAAACACCATTTAGAGTGTAAATATAAAAACCACAGATAGAGTGTATTTTATTGGTGCTCTTTTTCCCTATAAAATATTTCAATTTGTAGTATTTTGTTAACTTTTTGTAGATGTTTGATAGTAAAAGGAGGCGTTTCTATGACCCGAACAGTACAACCTCGTTCAACGCCTTTATTAAATAAAATGGAAGCAGAAGACAATAAAATCCTTCTGCTACATATATTTGACAGCCTGAATAACCTTTATGAAAAGTTAAGCAGGCTGGATTATTTAATGCAAAGAAAAAGCATAGAACAAATTTTAAGCCCAAAATGTACGGGAGAAAAGAGATGAAAATTAAAACCAAGCTGAGCGTCATAATAATCGCCATTGTAGTGGCAGTGGCGGCAAGTATCTCTATTTTTTTGTTGCTTCATGCAACCAAAATCAGCGTCAATTTGAGCCTGCGTAGCCTCAGGAACATGACCGTCTCACGGGCGCAGTTCTGGAAAGGCAGGGAAGACGGCTACTTACAGATGTTACGCGGAATTGCCAATATAATGGGCGATTATGAATCCATGCCCGCAGGGGATCGGCGAGACATGTATGATGAAATGCTGAGGATTACTTTGGTTAACAATCCAGATTTCGTACGCATATTTTCGATATGGAAACCAAATGCGTTAGACGGTATGGACAGCCGTTACATAAACCGTTTGGGATCATCCCCTACAGGGCAGTACGCGATGGCATACGGCAGAGATACCGGTCAGATTATAGCGACACCCAACCTTGTCATTGATGAAGTTACAGCATGGTTGAACGGCCCCAACGCGCGTAAAGACCGTATTGAAAATCTTACTCCTTTTAAGGTAGAAGGGAAAGACACCTTTATTTTCAGAATAGGGGTTCCCATAATCAACCTCCGTACAAATGAAGTAGTCGGAAACATTACCTGCCTTATCGACATCAGACCTATACAGACCATATTGGGAAACTCTCTAAAAACTCTTGAAGAAATTTACGCGATTTCCGTTTATGCCAATGACGGAAGCATAATAGCAAGCTTTATGCCCGACCGAGTGGGGAAAAAACTTGTCGACGTTGATTTACAATACGGTCCATATAAAGAACAGGCTAATAAGGCAATTCTTGAGGGAAAGGAATTTCAATGCAAAAGTTGGGCTCCGCTATTGAAGGAAACACTGCACATAGTAATGATTCCTTTCCAAATAGGCGATTCTGACACAACATGGACAATAATGATGGGATCAGCAGACAGCTTCATCATGAAAGACGTACGCGAAATGACAAGGTTTACCATTATCCTGACAGTGATAGCGATTGCGGCGGCGGTAATAATAATGTACTTTATTCTGAACAGTGTTACAAACCCGATTATCAGGGTAACAGAAACGCTAAGGGACGTGTCCGAAGGCGAAGGGGATTTAACCCGGCGGATACTCGGCGGCTCTCAGGATGAAACCGGCGACCTTGCCCGCTACTTCAACCTTACCATGGACAAAATCAAAAATCTGGTGGGTACTATAAAATACAAAATCAACGGGCTTAATCATACAAGTTTTGAACTTTCAGTCAATATGGGCAGAACTTCTACCGCCGTACAGCAGATTTCATCTAGTCTTGACAACATGGAAAACTTAATGGTCAAACAGGAAAACGGCGCGGAAGAAGCCGGCAAGGCGGTAGATAATATTAAAGAAAACATTGACAGTCTAAAAAAAATAATAGAACAACAGACCGACAGCGTAAATATGTCGTCTTCCGCCATTGAGGAAATGACAGCTAACATTCATTCGGTAACACAAACGCTGATAGAAAACGGCAAAAACGTAGATGTTTTGATGGAGGCGTCTGAAAACGGTAAAACGGGTCTTCAAATAGTAGCGCAGGAAATACAGGAAATAGCGCACGACTCAGAGGGACTTCTGGAAATAAACTCCGTTATGGACAATATAGCGGCGCAGACAAATTTGCTTTCTATGAATGCCGCGATAGAAGCCGCCCACGCCGGGGAAGCGGGCAAAGGTTTTGCCGTCGTCGCCAATGAAATTCGTAAACTCGCCGAATCTTCCGGTCAGCAGTCAAAAACCACCGCGGCGATGCTCAAGAAAATAAAATCGTCCATAGACAACATCACCAAATCTTCCAATGACGTGCTGGAACGTTTTGGCGCTATAGACACCAGCGTAAAAACAGTTTCAGAACATGAGCAAAATATCCGTAACGCGATGGAAGAACAGGAAACGGGCGGGAAACAAATACTGGAATCCATAAGCCGTCTTAGAGATATTACGTCTTCGGTCAAGAAAGGCTCTGAAAATATGGCAGAATCCGGCGAAACATTGGTTAAAAATACAAATGAATTCATAAAAACAAGCCAGGAAGCGGTAGAAGGTATGAACGAGATACTGAAAGGTATAAACCAGATAGATGTTTCGGTGAGTCATGTAAATGAAATGAGTCAGGAGAATAACAGCAACTTTGATTCCTTAAAACTGGAAACTGAAAAATTTAATGTTAATTTAGGAAATGAGAAACCAAAAATTCTTATAGTTGACGACGATGTTATTCATCTTGAAATGGTGGATAATGTATTGAAAAGTGAATATGAAGTATCTACGGTTCAATCCGGTAAATCAGCGCTTGCCTTGTTCTATCAGGGACTTGTTCCAGATTTAATATTGCTGGACTTGATAATGCCGGAGATGGACGGCTGGGATACTTACACCAGAATAAAAGCGATAGGCGGTCTTCATGATATTCCGATAGCCATTTTCACTGTTTCAACTGATCCTGAAGATATAAAACATGCGCGCGAGCTTGGAGCTGTTGATTATATCAAAAAGCCTTTTGATAAAGATGATTTGTTAAAAAGGGTTGGAAAGATTATAAGAAAATAGGCAAATCTGAATAAATACCTCCCCAAAATACTCAATAAAAAACATTGAATTAAAATTATCTCATAGAAACGTAAAGCGCTTTAATCTTATTTTTTAATAGAGTCATTGTCTTCGCGTTGCGAAGCTGTTTTTAAAGCTATACGCAGGATAGCGCGCCGCTTATGCGGTTTTAATAGGAGCTCATAATGAAAATAGGTTATAAACTTACGGCGATTATGACCGCGTTTGGGCTATTCGCCATCGCCTCAATAAGTATTACACTGCTTATCCGTTCCAAAATCAGTATCACTGATCTTTCGGAACGATACGTTGTTACTATGGCTGATGACTCCGTCGCCGATATTAACAATTTTATCAATTCTTTTATGGACAAAGTGGAGACTGCCGCTCATGTAATGGAACAGTACCGTCATATAAGAATTGACAATCGAAGAGATGTTCTGAATGTTATAGTTGAGGGGCTTACGCAGTTGAACCCGGGAATTACCGGGGCGTGGTGCGTATGGGAACCGGATGTTTTGGAAGGTTTTGACCATCAGTACATTGGGACAAAAGGAGCCGGTCCAGACGGCCGTTTTGCCCCTTACTATTATTGGGATAACGGAAAAGTTGAAATAACCGTTATCAATAATTTTCAAGACCCAGCTTATCTTTTGCCTAAAAATTCCGGTTTACCGGTAATTTTGGATCCATATGAGTTTGAAGTCGGAGGAAAAATGGTATTGATAACTTCAATTGCGATTCCAATACGCACAAACGGCAAAATCATGGGGGTTATGGGCTTTGATCTTCCGCTGACGAATATTCAGAAAATTTCACAAACCAAGAAACCTTTTCCCGGCGCTTTAACCGCCGTATTTAGCAATAACGGCACTATTACCGCCCATTTTGACGAAAGCCGCATAGGAAAAAACATAATAAATACCGAAAGAGACATGGCGGGTCAGTACATAGATGATATAGTTAAAGCTGTTAAAGAGGGTAGACTGTATTCCTTTTCAAATTACATCAAAGAACTGAATGGTAAAATGAGAATATTTATCGTTCCTATTGTTATCGGTTCTACAAAAACCCCCTGGAGTTACGCAATAGCCGTTATGGAAAATACGATAATTGAACCAGTCTACGAAATGCTTACTATAACAATAGTGATAAGCGCCATTGTATTGGTGCTGGTTATTTCGGCGGCGTTGTTTTTGTCCAGTTCAATAAGTAAACCAATCGTAAAAGTAGCGGAAACGCTAAAGGATATTTCAGAGGGCGAAGGCGATCTCACGCGGAACATTACAGTTGATTCCAAAGATGAAATCGGCAATCTTGCCCTGTATTTTAATAAAACGCTTGAAAAAATTAAGAATCTCATAATGCTTATCAAGAATGAGGCGGCAGGTCTTCATGACATCGGCAATGATCTTGCCAGCAATATGACAGAGACGGCGTCTGCTGTCAACGAAATTACCGCTAACATTCAGAGCATCAAAAGCCGTGTCATAAACCAGAGCGCCAGCGTCATCGAAACCAACGCGACAATGGAACAGGTTGTTGCAAATATCAATAAACTTAACAGCCATGTTGAAAATCAGAGCGATAACATTACTAAAGCCTCATCTGCCATTGAACAAATGGTAGCCAATATCAATTCAGTTACTACGACATTAATTAAAAACGCAAATAATGTTAAAACATTAAAAGCGGCGTCCGAAATTGGACGCAACGGATTGCAGAGCGTGGCGTCTGACATTGAGGAAATTGCCCGCGAGTCCGAAGGGCTTATGGAGATTAACTTGGTAATGGAAAATATCGCCAGTCAGACCAATTTGCTTTCGATGAACGCCGCGATTGAGGCGGCTCACGCGGGAGAAGCGGGTAAGGGCTTCGCCGTAGTTGCCGATGAAATCCGCAAATTGGCGGAAAGTTCGGGCGATCAGTCCAAGACGATCGGTAATGTGCTAAAAAAGATAAAAGAATCGATTGACAAAATAATCAAATCTACAGAAAACGTGATTAGCAAGTTCGAGGCGATCGATATAAGCGTAAAGACGGTGGTGGATCAGGAAGATAATATCCGTAACGCTATGGAAGAGCAGGGCGAGGGAACCAAGCAGATTCTGGAAGGTGTCAGTAATGTGAACGAAATTACCAGTCAGGTAAAAAGCGGTTCCAGTGAGATGCTTGAAGGCGCGAAGGAAGTAATAAGGGAGAGCAACAATCTGGAAAAGGTATCACAGGAAATAACGAGCGGCATGAACGAGATGGCGTCGGGCGCGGAGCAGATTAACATTGCAGTACACCACGTTAACGGGATAAGCGTCAAAAACAGCGAAGGCATAGAAAGATTGATGCGGGAGGTTTCACGGTTCAAAGTAGAGTGATTGAACTGCCGCCCCAAATGTTCAATGCGCTATTTCGTGTGGTTTGTAGTGAGAATTCTTGTTCTTCTTACACATCTTCAAAGCGTATCCCTTCTCCTGATGGGATAAAGTTGCGCGCCGTCCGCCCCTCAATAATTTTTTCCCAGCGCGGTTCAAGTCCGGGGCGCAGGATTTTTTCCGTCCTTAAAACAGCGTAATCGCTTTTTTTCAAAACCTCGCCTTTTTTAATGTCCCGCATGGCGTGAATGGAACGGTTTGTAAGACGGTAGTTGGCTTTTTCCGAAGGGGCAAGCGCTTTTACGCCGTCTCCCAAAATTTGCTGTACAAGGTCTTCGCCTCTTTCACGGCTGTAAAAATCAAGCGTCTCTTGCGCTCCGGCCACGGCGGCTTTTCGGACGGCGCGTACCATTTGTGAAAACTCGCGCGGCTGAAGGGCGATTGGGTCGTCAAGACCGGGATCGGCTTTAGAGAGGCAAAAGTGCTTTTCAATTACGGATGCTCCCATGCTTACCGAAAGCGCGGGGACAAGTTCGGGATCGGCGCTGTGGTCGCTCACCCCGACAGAAACGCCGAAAATTGCCGCAAGATTGGGTAGAACTTTCAAGTTATAGTCCGTTTCAGGCGCGGGATAACTTGTGACACAATGTAAAAGACACAACTCAGAAGAAGGTTTTAATATTTCCACGGCTGTTTCTATGTCGGAAAGCCGTGAAACCCCCGAAGAAAGCAGAACAGGCAGATTCCACAATGCTATTTCTTCAAGTAAATGAGTGTAATTAAGCTCCGGTGAAGCAATTTTTACCATTTTTGGCTGAATTTTTCTTAAAATTCCAGCGCTCTTCATGCCAAAAGGCGTACAAAGGAATAAAAGCCCTTTCGATTCTACAAATTCCTTGATTTCTTCATAGAATTCTACCGGAGTTTCAAGCGCCTTGAACCTGTCATACAGCCTTATTTCGCCTCCGGGTAACTCAACCTCGCCCGTGTTGGGGTGAAGAATCTCATCCGCGAAGACCATTTGAAATTTGACGCAGTCCGCTCCAGTTTCAGCCGCCGCGCCGACCATTTCCTTTGCCTTAACTATGTCGGCATTGTGAGATGTTCCAAGTTCTGCAATAATCAGCGGCTTTTTAGGACTAAAATACAAGCCATCAATATAAAAAAAAAATTATCTTTTTTTTGCATATGTACTCGACATACTTTAAAAGTTTTTGTATACTATGTATAATATAAACTTAAGGAGGCTTTTATGCAAGTTATATCTTGTGATATTTGTAAGAAAAAAATGGACAATCCGGTAACCGATCGTACTTTTTACTACATAGGTGGTTACGGTCTTTGCGAGGCGTGCAAGGATAACCTTGAATACTCTATTAAGCCGACTATCAGGAATAAAGAGCCCTTCTCAATGGAATGGTACCGCAAAATTCTGGGTGATTCTCTTGAAAAGGCGACTCAAAAGGGAAGAATTTAGTTCTTTTTCATTTTACAATTTAAGGAGTTATCATGTCCGGCCACAGTAAATGGGCGACGATTAAGCACGCAAAAGGCGCCGCGGATGCAAAACGCGGTCAGATGTTTACCAAGTTGATAAAAGAAATTTCCATTGCCGCAAGAATGGGCGGAGGAAATCCAGACGGCAACCCGCGTTTGCGGACTGCCGTTCTTAAGGCAAGAGTTGCCAATATGCCCAAAGATAATATCGAAAGGGCGATTAAAAAAGGAACAGGGGAGCTTGAGGGGGTAAACTACGAAGAGCTTGTTTATGAAGCTTACGCTCCAGGAGGCGTAGCCGTTTTTATTGAGGTTTTGACAGATAACAAAAACCGCGCCGCCGCCGATATCCGCAATATTTTAACCCGCGCCGGCGGACAGCTTGCCACTTCAGGCTCTGTCTCAAGGCTTTTTAAACGTCAGGGTGTATTTACGCTGGACGGTGAAAAATACACGGAAGATGCCGTAATGGAAGCGGCGCTTGAAGGCGGAGCGGAAGATGTTTCATTGTCTGACGGTATACTGGAAGTAAAATCCGCGCCGGAAGATTTTGAAGCCGTGCTGGAAGCTCTGCAGAAAAAGAATTTTGAAACCATGAGCGCAGAAATAAGCATGGTGGCGGAAGCCGATGTTTCTCTGGACAATGACGGAACGGCGAAAGTTTTAAGATTGATTGACAAACTTGAAGAAAACGACGACGTTCAAAATGTTTATTCTAATATAGCGATACCCGAAGGTTTTGAAGCGGAATAATACGGTTAAAACCTGTAATCGAATACTGGGTATAGACCCGGGGCTTGCTTCTACAGGCTGGGGTATTGTTGATTGTTCGCGTGGAAAAATAAACTACGTTGATCATGGAATTATTAAAACAAAGGCGGATCAGATAAGGTCTGAACGCCTTCTTTTTATTTTTCAGTCTATACGATCGCTTATAGAAAAATACAAACCACAGCAAGCCGCAATGGAAACTCTGTACTTTGGCAAAAATGTTACAAGCGCGATTCCTGTAGCCGAGGCGCGGGGGGTAATATCGGCGGCTATTGCCGAAAAGGGTATACCTATTTTTGAATTGACGCCTAACGCGATAAAGCAGGGGGTGGTGGGTAGCGCCCGCGCGGATAAGGAGCAGGTTCAGGAAATGGCGCGTATCATTTTGGGGCTGAAAGAAATCCCAAAACCAGACCACGCCGCGGACGCGCTTGGCGCGGCAATCTGCGCCGCCGCAAGCCGCGCTGTGACAAGGTGCATAGCGGCAAGTCGTACAGCGACAGCGTCAATCAAAATTCCCAGGGGTTCAAAAGATTAATCCCGTCGATACCTTCAAAATCTTTAGTGTTCCTTGTAACAAGAAACATATGGTGGACAATCGAAGCCGCGGCAATTAACGTGTCTGCTACGGGCAATGTTCTTTCCGTTTTCGCTCTTATTTTTCCCCATTCCAGCATTACTTCTGTATCAAATGTAACAATGCGCCTGTCAAACCACCGAGTCAGTTCCGTATAAAGCCAAATGGACAGTTCGTGCCTCTTTTTACCGCAGGGAAGTTTTTCTATGCCGTAACACAATTCCCCTACGGTAATAGCCGGTATATACAGGTCTTCCCAATTAATATTATCCGTAAAAGATTTAACCTTTTCATTGCAATTTGTTTTTTGCATTTCGGATATTACGTTGGTATCCAGAAGGTATTTCACAGAGAAACCTCCCGCATTTTTTCGGCGCGGCGCAGAGGTAATTCAAGTTCCATGTCCCTTAAAGGTGAGTTTTGGATAAAATTAAAGAGCGTCTGTTTTGGGCTTGATAATTTTTTGTACTCTTCAAAGGAAATAATAACCGCCTTTTCCTTGCCCCTTACCGTAATAATTTGCGGTTTTAAACCAGCCTCTTTTACAACTTCGCTAAACATGGCTTTTGCCTCCTGTAATTGCCAGTTTGATTTTCCCTTTGTTTTTTTTAAAACATTTGCCGTCATAGTCTGCCTCCTTAATGACATATAGTCTGACTAGTCTAACTATATATTGTTTGTCTTTAATTTGCAAGTTGTTTCTCGATTTTTTTTCAAAAAAGTTGTATGCTCAAGACCATGTTTAACAGTATCAGGGGCATTGTCAGCGCCAAAGCTGGCGACGCCTTATTTGTTCTTTCAGGCGATATTGAGTGGGATATTGCCATGCCCGTAAACGATATACAGGGATTTACCCTTAACGGGGAATGCCGTGTTTTTACTTGGCTGTACCACCGCGAAGACCAAATGAAGCTTTTCGGCTTTGCGAGCGAAAGGCGGCGTTCCGCTTTTCTTGAACTTCTAAAAGTTGAAGGTATTGGTCCGAAGGGTGCGATAAAAATATTAAGCGGTATCAGTCAGGGCGATTTGGAAAAGGCGCTGGAAAACGGCGATGTCGCGCGCCTTGAAGCGGTTCCCGGTCTTGGTAAAAAAACAGCGCAAAAAATGGTTCTTGCCCTTAAAGGAAAACTTGTCCAGACGCGGGAAATTTCCGTCTCGCCGTCTCCTTACAATGATCTTGTGGAGGCTCTTGCGCAAATGGGTTACGACAGACGCGCCGCCGCCGAAGCGCTTGCGAAAGCGGAATCTTCCGTTGGGCGCAATATGCCGGACGCGGAAAGGGAAAAACTTGTTTTTCAGTCGGCGATTGTTCTTTTAAGCGGCGCGTAGAATGGCAAAAAAAGAAAGCCTTGTAAGGCCAGAACAAATTAAAGAAGACGAACGCGACATGACTCTTCGCCCAAAGTATTTGTCCGAATTTATCGGGCAAAAAGGAATGAAGGAAAATCTTTCGGTATTTATTTCCGCCGCAAAACAGCGCGGTGAAAGTCTTGATCATCTTTTTTTGATAGGACCTCCCGGTTTGGGCAAGACCACCCTTGCGCAAGTTGTCGCAAACGAACTTGATACGGATTTTGTGCAGACTTCCGCGCCCGCTCTGGACAAGCCGAAAGACTTGGTGGGGCTTTTAACAAACCTGAAAAAAGGCGATGTTTTTTTTATCGATGAAATTCACAGGCTGAAGCCCGCTATTGAGGAATTGTTGTATATCGCCATGGAAGATTATGGAATTGACTGGGTAGTGGGGCAGGGACCGATGGCGAGGACGTTAAGAATCGCAATTAACCCTTTTACGCTTGTAGGAGCTACTACAAAGGCGGGAATTGTTTCCAGCCCTTTGATAAGCCGTTTTGGAATTACCTGCCGTTTTTCATTTTACGGACAGGAAGACATGGAAGCCATTGTTATGCGCTCTGCGGGGCTTTTGGAAATAAAAATAGAAAATGACGCCGCTTCTCTTTTGGCGAAATCGTCCAGGGGAACTCCGCGCGTGGTAAACCGTCTTTTGCGGCGCATGCGGGATTTTGCCCAGTTTTCTGGAGAAAAATCTATAACCTTGTCTGTTGTGCGTTCGGGGCTGTCGCGTCTTGAAATAGACGATCTTGGTCTTGAAAAACAGGACAGGGATATTCTGAAAATTATAATTGAGCGTTACAAGGGCGGACCTGTGGGGGCGGACACTCTTGCCATTTCCATAGGCGAGTCTGTAGAAACTTTGGAAGATTACTATGAGCCGTACCTTATTCAGGCAGGACTTTTGCAGAGAACGGCGCGCGGGAGAATGGTTACGACTCTTGCCTACGGCCGCTTGGGAATAACGCCGCCTGCCGGTAACGGCGAAGGTTCTCTTTTTCAATGAAGACAAGCGACTTTTCTTTTGAGCTTCCCGTAAATCTTATTGCGCAGTTTCCTCCTGAAAAACGGGGTCAGAGCAGGCTGATGACTCTGGATCGCGTAACTGGAAAACGGACGCGCAGAATGGTGGAAGAACTGCCGGAAATTTTATGCGGTAGCGAGTTTCTTGGCAGTGGCGGACAGCCGCCGCTTTTGGTTTTTAATAATTCAAAAGTAAGGAAGGCGAGGCTTATAGGCGCGTCTGAGGAATCCGGCGCGCCCGTTGAATTTCTTTTGGTTGAGAAAGCCGGGAATGAAAACTGGAAAACGCTTGTACGGCGCGCAAAACGCCGCAAGCCGAAAAGCCGTTATGTGTTTTATGACGCAGAAGGCGCTAAAATAGCGCGTGCGGAAATAACCGGCGCGGACGGCGAATACAAGATGCTTGAATTTGAAAATCCCATTTCCGAAGAATGGCTGGAAAAATACGGACATATTCCCCTGCCGCCGTATATAAAGCGCAAAGACGCCGCGTCCGATGCACAGCGTTATCAGACTATTTACGCAAAGGAGACAGGCTCGTCCGCGGCTCCCACGGCGGGTCTTCATTTTACGCGGGAAATTCTGGACAGGCTCTTATTGCGCGGAATAGAGAGCGTTTTTATAACTTTGCATGTGGGGCTTGGAACTTTTTTGCCTGTAAGGAGCGAAAACATCGAAGATCACGTTATGCACAGCGAAACATTTAGCATAGATGAAGATACTGCGCAAAAAATAGAGAGCGCAAAATCAGCGGGGCGCAAAATTGTCGCTGTAGGGACTACAAGCATACGGACTTTGGAAAGCGCGTGGAACGGCGGGAAGATCAGCCAAACGCGTGGCAATACGGATATTTTTATTTATCCTGGATATAAATTTAAAATAGCAGACGCGCTGTTTACAAATTTTCATACGCCTGAATCCACGCTGTTAATGCTGGTGTCCGCGTTTGCCGGCAGGGAACTCATTTTGGAAAGTTACGCGCAAGCGGTAAGAGAAGAGTACCGTTTTTTCAGCTACGGAGACGCGATGTTGATTTATTGAGATTTTTTAAAAATATCCCGCGGAGGCGCAGGAGAACGAAATTTACTCTCGCAGGGGCGCAGAGGCGCGGAGTTGTTGTTTGTAAGATTATAGTTGTGAATCCAAGACATTTGTGTTGTGATTGTTAATATAAATATATCGTATATAACGAAAATTTATCATACGAAAACTCAGCGTCTTTGCGTCTCTGCGAGATATATTCTTCGTATAAATCATTTTAACTTAAACGTTACCGGATAACGGTATCTCGCGGAAACGGGTTCGCCGTTAGCATACGCAGGAACCCCTTTTCTGCCTGTAAACGCCCTTATCGCCGCTTCGCCGAAACCTCGATCTTCGGGGTTTTCCTGTAAAATTACAATTCTTTGGACGGCTCCAGTCCGGTCTACAAATAATTCCAGAATAACCCTGCCCTCAATGCCAGAACGCAGGGCGATGGGCGGATAAACAAGGTCTTTCATAACCGCGTTTGCGTCAAACTTGGGCGGAACAGAAACCTGATGCATTGAAAGATAATTTTCGGAAAGGAAAACTCCGGCGGCAAGCACGTGCTGATCGGGAGCGGTGTCGGTTTCAACCATTTTTTCGGCAATCGCTTCCACTTGAGGAACTTCCGGCTCGGGAGGCGCTTCCTCGAAATCGGTCAGCTTCATTACCCTTGCGTTTTCAGGCCCTTCCTGAATTAGTCTGTCTGTCTTAAAGACAAGAAAAAACAGTACAAGAAGGTGAATAACAGCGGCAAAAATAAAAATAAAAGTCCGTATAAATTTTTCGTTAGTCATTTTTTACCACAAAACTTACAACGCGGTACTGTAAAATTTGAAAAATCTCCAGAATGGAGTTTATTTTTTCGTAGGGAGTATTACGGTCTGCGATGATATGCACCCTTGTATCAGGAGCGGTACGGTAAAGGTCTGATATTTTTTGTTCCAGTCCTGAATAATCTGAAGGGTCCCCGTCAAGGTATATTCCGCCTTCTTTGTCCACCCATACCTCAAGATTTTTTTCAGCTGTTGTCCTTAACGCCGTTTTTGCCTCTGGATATTCTATTTTTATTTCCTTACGGTAGTTGATCAGCGCTACAAGCATTATAAAAATTAAAAGAAGAAACGCCACATCGGACATGGAATTAAGTGGAATGTAAAAATTTTTCTTTTTACGCTTTATTTTCATAGATTCTCCTTTTTCATGGAGAAAGAAAAAGAATCAATTTTCAAGTCTTGTGCGAGTTCTACAAAATTAACGACATTCTGCCAATGCGCCTGTCCGTCTATTGTGATAATTACCGCTATATCAGGATTGTCCTTTTGCGCTGTTTCTATCAGCGTCTTTGCTTTGGAAACTTCAATAACCTCGCCTTCGTAGACGACATTTCCTCCCGTGTCCATTTCAAAACGCAGAAGATCGTCCCTTAAAATCAGTCTTGAAGAATCTTTTGCCGGAAGGTTCATTAAAAAACCTTTGTTGACATTAAACCCCGCGATAACAATAAAATAAATAATAAGCAAAAACGCGATGTCGCTTGAGGCGCTGGAATCCTGAAAAACATTTTTTTGTCGTCTAAATCTCATGTTTACTCTTGGCGTGTGTTTTTTGTTCCTGTTGTTCCGCAAACTGGATTATTAAATCGGAACAGATGCTTTCCATATTGCTTGAAAATTTATCAACAAGATGCGTAAAGATCGAATGTGAAACCATCGCAATAATCGCGATTACAAGCCCGAATACGGTGGTGATAAGGGCTTCGTAAATACCGTTTGCGACAATCTGGGCGTTTACTTCCGTCGCTTCGGCAATCGATCTGAACGCGCCGATCATTCCCGAGACTGTCCCAAGAAAGCCCGTTAACGGGGAAATGGAACCAAGCGCGGTAAGAAAGTTAAAACCGTTTTCAAGCGAATTAATACAGTTGGCGGCTTCTGTTTCTACGATACGTTCTGCGCGGTGTTCTGAAAAATCCTTTCCTGGTCTTTCGCGAGTTAACAGCGCAAGCAGTATCCTCGCCCCCATTCGCCTGCCTGTCAAGCCGGAAAGATATTCTTCCGCGGCGGAAAAGTCCGATGATTTTACATAACCTGAAACTGCGGCGGCAATGTCGTCAACGCGAAGGTTGTGATAAATAAGATAGTACGCGCGCTCCAGAGAAATTGCGACGGTAGCGATAGAAAAAACAAGCAGGGGCCACATAAATCCGCCCCCAAGTTTAAAAAGTTCCAGAACCGAAAATGAAGCGGTCTCCATAAATACCCCCTATTTTTTTGCAGATTGCAAAATTGTTTTACGGGAAAGAGTTTCTTTGATGTTTTCCCATTCGTAATTTAAATATATCCACGCAAGAGTTTCTTCCCAGTCCCTCAGCATAGTGCCTGAATTCCGTACGGGGTGAAGTTCTGCGGAGAAAGTACGTTCTGTGTAACCTGTGTTCCAGCGTATGTCTTCGGCTCTTACAAAAGCATCCCCTTCCTGTAGCCAGCCTTCAGGCCTTTTCTTTTTGGAAACCAATTCAGGAAAAAGTACGGGTTTCCAAAAATCTTCAAAATCTTCGATTGTTTGTATTTCCGGCGCGTCAAATTTCGTCATCCACGCTGTTGTCGCAATAATGCGTTCGTTTCTGTTTCTAAGGTTTGTTAAAGCCTCGGTTCCGGTTATGCGTGTGTCATAACGTTGAATGCGTCCCGAGGTTATCTGTATGTGTTCAATTTCTTCTTTTATTTCGAGAATGCACGTTTCGCCGAAAGAAATGGTCCCTCCGCCCAGTATTTCCATAGAATATTCATTCCAGCCTTGAACGCTCCCGCTAAGGTATTCAAGCGAATTAAGAAAAAAACCGCCGTTTTCATCCGGCATGGAACCGCGCAGTCTCATCATAGGGAAATTATCCAGTGTGATTAATACTGATTGTTCCCCGGCTTTGTTTTTAATTATAGTAACCGCCATGTCCTCGTGCGCGCCGCCTTCTTTGCTTGCGCGGTAAACGGATACTTTTTTTTCGGCAGAAGCAGAACCGTCAATAAACCGCCCGGCATTTTCCATTACGGAAATACAGCCGCTGAACAGTAAGACAAAAGTTAGTATAAAAATTGATTTTTTCATTCTTAATTAACAGTATAATTATAATAGGGCATAAGGGCAAGTTTATGTTCGTTTGTTTTTTGCAGTCTGTCAATTTTTTCTTTAATGTCTGCGTCTTCGCATATGCCTTCCCTTATATACTTGTCCAGGACGGCATAGGTAAAACCCAGGTTTTCTTCGTCTGACAGACCGGAAAGTCCGTCTTCGGGGACTTTTTCGATAAATTTTGACGGCAGACCGAGTTCCCTGCCCAGAGCTTTCACTTCCGTTACCGTCAACCGCGACAAGGGGCTGAAATCGCCGGCCCCGTCGCCGTATTTTGTTGCGTAACCTACCCAGTCTTCGCTCAGGTTGCACGTATTGGCTACTCTTCCGTTTACAACAGCGGACACGGCGTACAACGTCGTCATTCTGATCCTGGCGGGGATATTTATAGTCGCCTGCCTGTTAAGTGAAGGACCGCTTTCCTTTATTGAGGCGAGAAGGGCGTCTACGCTGTTTTTTATGTTTATATTAAAATGTTTTATTCCCAAATGCGATACAAGCTCTTTTGAATAATCAATGTCATGCTGTTCCCCTTGCGGCATCAATACGCCGTAGACCCTGTCTTTTCCAAGAGCCTGTACGCAAAGAGCCGCCGTTAAAGAGCTGTCCTTGCCGCCTGAAATACCGACTACGGCGTTACAGTCTTTGCCGTTTTGCTCAAAATAGCCGCGTATCCATTCAATAAGTTCGTTCTTTACTTTTCCTGCGTTAAACATCATCGCTCTCCTTAACTTCTATCCTGAAAGGAAGCATGGGCAATCCTTCGCTGTTGAACAACTGCCTGTCGCGCGGATTATCCGCCCATGCGTATAATATTTTTTTCGGCTTATTTAACGAAGATACATCTATGCAGATAACGTTTTTTCCGCATATTTCAGCCGTCCGCCGGTTCTGTTTTTCCTCGTCAATTACGCTGACATAGGGCTTTTCGCCTTCCGGGACGGTTTTAAGTCCGTCCGCGCAGTTGTCAAAGTAAAGATATAGTTTTTCCTGACGTTTTTCAATACGCTGAAAAGTTGGTCCCGGCGAAGAATTTTCAATATTGAATAAGACTTTTTCCGCCGCAAGGAACAGGCGTATTCCCACGTCTTTTTTGTTAACAGGGTGCAGATCGTTCCACTCGCCAAGTTCCAAAGCGGCGGCCATACCTGTAGCTGGAAGGGAAAGAGCGTCCGCTTGCGCCGACCTGATAAGCGCCCATGAGGAATCTTCGCTGTTATCTGAAGGGGCCTTCCAGATGGGCAGTTGGACAAAAAGAAACGTAAGTTCTTTGTTACTGGATTTTTTCCGCCAGTCCTGTATCATAAGACGGAATAAGCGCGCGTAATCACGGGGAGATGAATCATTGGATTCGCCCTGATACCAGATAACGCCCTTTAAAGGATATTTTAATACCGGCGCGATCATAGCGTTGTAGTTGCCCACAGGATGTCGCTGAAAGAAAAATTCCGTCGGACGGACTGGCGCATCCGTTCCTGTTTTGTATTTCCATGTCCCCGCTAATTCAATTGTCCCGTTATCTATAAATATACGGAAAGGTTTATCATGCGTAATACCTCCGTCGCCGTCATTGCAGATAACTCTTATGACGATACGGTTTTTTCCCTGTTTTATTAATCCTTCGCAAGTATACTTACGCGGCGGATAGCGGTAAGCGGTGTTTCCTATTTCGACGCCGTTCATATAAACAGTGTCCGCGTCCGTAATTGTGCCAAGCCAAACGCGCGCTTTTTCAGACGCGAATTCAGCGCCCGCGTAAAAATCTTTCGCAAGCCATATAACGCCGCAGAATTTATTAAGCCCCACTGCGGAAAAATCGCATGGCAGGGTAATGCTGTCCCAGCCGGAAATATCCGTTTGCGGGTTTTTCCATTTTTCGGAAAGTCCGCGGTCTTCATTTTTTAAACATATTTCCCATTTTGTTATTGCGTCTGCCGTTTCTTTAGTAATTTGCGCGCGTTTAGAGCCGTCCGCGTACTGTCTTCCTTCCGCAATTTTTTCTGGAAAGTCCTTAAGGGCGTCTTCGCTCATCCATGATTCGATAGGAGTGCCGCCCCATGCCGTTATTACAAGACCGATGGGGATGCGGTATTTTTTGTACAGTTCTTTCGCGAAGAACCAGCCCGTCCCTGAAAACTCGCGCAGAGTTTCCTTAGATGGAGAAATCCAACTGCCGCCAGTTAATTCTTCGCGCGGAGAAGAAAAATCCCATTCTTGCGGTACTTTAAAAGTTCTTATAAATGGAAACTCTTCGCTTTCCCATTCTCCGGCAAAATCGTCGCGCAGGCGGTCCATCATCATTTCCATATTGGACTGACCCGCGCACATCCATACGTCTCCTGAGTAAATATCCGCTACAGTAAATGAACTGTCCGCGCAGGCTATGTCCATTGTAAAAGGCCCGCCTGCCTGAACGGGGTCAAGTGTTATGAGCCATTTGCAATCAACGTTCTGCGATTCATATTTTTTCCCTATAAATGTAACGGATATTTTCTCTTTGCTCCAAATTGGAAAGGCGGCTGACCGCTGAATGATCATTCCGTCGCTTATCAATGCTGATAAGCCCAAGTCTGTCATAAAATTTCCTTGTACTCCGCCCATAAAACATCCGCGTAATGTTCCGTATCCTTGCCGTTGCCCGAAGCGAAAACCCCCGCAATCAAGCCTGTAAAGCCGCCTGAAAATTCAGTGCTGAGTATTTTGGCGTCATGATGATCTGAAAAACATTTGAGGGAATATTGATCTTTTCCGCAAAAGAAGGAGAGAGCCATTTCTTCACATCTTGCGGCAAGAACAATTTGTTTTTCTGTTACGGGACATTCCGCTTCCGCCATTGTTTCATCATTTTTTCCTGATGCGCGGATAAGGCGCAGAGACGCTTTTGTAGAAAGCCCGATACAAATTTCTAAACGGTACTGATAATTTTCGCTTTGCAGTAAAATTATACCCGCGCTTTCTCCTGTTGGCTTGGGCGAAAAATCAAACGCGGCGGAAAACGCCCAGTTTTTGTGCTTGATCCTTCTGCCGGCAAATGCGGGATGTTCCAGCCCGCGCATAGTCGCTGGTTTTGTAAACAGCCGCAGTGCTCCAGAGTGGGAGTTAAAACCTACGGCGCTGTCTTTTTTATTTACAGGCATACGGAGCGTCAGCCAGTGGGGCGGCAGTTTCCCGTTAAAATGATCGCAGGCCGGCTCGTAACTCCATTCTGGATCAGCGTTTGTAATCGGCAATGGAGGTAGATCATATTCTGTTTCAACAAGTCCTGATTTTGACGAAATACACGGCCAGTCGTTTTCCCAGTGAACTGGAACCATAAAAGTTTCGCGTCCAAGCGGGCATACTCCGTAGTGGGGGCGGGACGCCAAAAGAACCATCCACCAGTTTTCGTTCGTATCGTCAAAAAGATCGGCGTGGCCGACATTGATAATATCCGTGTTTTTTCCCAAATGCCTGTGCGTTAAGACAGGATTGCTTTTTTTACCTTCCCACGGACCTCTTATGTTTTTTGCGCGCGCTACGCATACCGCGTGATCTGGTCCCGTTCCCCCTTCGGCGTGAAGAAGATAATACCAGCCGTTAATTTTATAAATGTGCGGTCCTTCCGGCCATATTGAATCGCGTAGCGCTCCGCGCCAGATACCTGTACTTTTGCTGGTAAGCGGATTTTTACCCGCCGAAAGAAGGGAAAGATTAATTTCCTGTATGTAGATTTCGTAATTGCCGTTGTACGCTTCGCCTTCAGGAGCCGGATGCGTTCCGCAGTACCAAACTTTCCCGTCGTCGTCAAAGAAAATCGAAGGATCAATTCCGTCCGCTTCTTTTAACCAGACAGGGTCTGACCAAGGACCGGCTGGGTCTTTCGCGGTAATTATAAAATTCCCGCCCGTATCTATTAAAGTGCAAAGGATATAAAAAACACCCTGATTGTACCGTATTGTAGGCGCGAACAGTCCCTGGGAAATCTGATGGCCGTCATAGCATAACTGTCCCGGTCTGTCTATGGCGCTACCAATTTGTTTCCAGTGAATAAGATCATTGCTGTGGAAAACAGGAATTCCCGGAAAGTACGCAAAAGTTGAGTTTACCAGATAAAAATTACTTTCTACCCGGCAGATTGACGGATCGGGGTAGAAACCGCTTAAAATGGGATTAACTATAGAATTACTATACTTTGTGTTCATATATTGATTTTATCATATTTTTAAATATTATAGAATATAGGCATTTTAGGGGCTGTCTAAAAAGTAAGAATTTTACCGCTAACCGCGCGAACTTTTAGAACATATTTTGTCGTTGTTTGTGGTTAATTAGTGTCTGCCCGCAAAGTTGGTTGCTTTACGGACAGACCTTGCATTTTCTCATGAAAATGCGATTTTCAGGGCAATCTGTTTATAATGTGTCTAAATTATAGACAGACACTAATTATTCTTTTTGGATAATTCCAGAACAAGAATAGAGTTGTTCGGAAACTTCAGTTTCTGAACAACTTCATATAAAAAACGCGGTTTTGTCGAACTTTCGGACTAAAGTCCGCGTTCGCAGGCTTTAGCCTGAAAAACCGCAAGACTGTGAGACAACCAACT
>JAITUY010000214.1 GCA_031286095.1 Treponema sp.
CTGTTCAAGGGCTTTGAATGTTTCCGGATTGGCGTATTTTTTTGCCATGTCTTTTGTAACGTTCATTTCAGTTAAAAGTTTTTTGCCCAGGGTGTGGTCATCGCCGATGGCCGCAACGCACTCGCATACGCCCTGGACATAACCGGCTTTTCGGGCGATTTCGATTTCTCTTGACTTATCCTTTAATTGTTGCGATACTTGAAGTGAGGAGACCGCCGCTCCCACCTGCTTTCGGAAATAAGAGAATTCAGGTGAACGGTCATATTGGGCGATAACCGTCTGTATGGCTCCGGCGGCTTCTTTTTTTTTATCCCTGTTATCAAACCCCGTTAATATCCATTTTTCTTCATTATTGTATCTGTGAAGGCTCAACAAAGCGATAATTCCGTTTTCTTCAATTTCAATTCGTCTTATTTTTTCAGGATCGTTTGAGTCAGCTATCTTTCTGTTTATAATCCCTTTTCTTGCAGCCTGTGCAACAAGATGAAGAATAGCGGTAGTTTCTTCAACATCTTTTCCTTCTTTAGTCCTGTTTTCTATGATGTGTAATAGTCCGTACCCATTCTTTCCAGTAACCCCTTTGTCAATATAAATATCTCCGAGTTGATCACTCCAGATGGTTTTAGATTCTCCGGTTTCAAGAATGGAAGACAATTTCTTAAAACTTTTTTGTTCATCTGTATCTGTAAGCACTTTATCCTTTATCGTTTTTTTGTAAAAACAGAACCGCAAGATTTTTTAATTCTGGCGGCTCTGTTTTATGTCTTTACATTCCGCGTCCGCCGCGGGACTGCGTTTGTTCTTGTTCTTGTTTTTGTTCTTTATATTGTTCTTTTTGCAATATCATTGACGTTTCCCTTTTAACCTCTTTACAGTATTTGTTTGCCTCATTACCTATTTTTGAAAGCTTGAACGGATCGGGATAACCGTTTTCTTTTAACTCTGTTAAAGAGTCTTGCATTTTCTGTTGAAATTCCGCCGCTTGTTCGGGAGTGACTTTAAATTTTCCGCCCATAGAAACTGCGGCAAGATACTGCCCGAGGTATTTTCCAGGTTCGGATGATGTACATTCAACTATCGGGCCGGGATTTTTTTGTTTGGGTTCAGGCGGCGTCCAACCGGGGTTATCTTTTTGTTTATACTCTACATATTCCTGATATTTCTCTTGTTGTTTTTGCTCTGCCCATTCTTTTACTTGTTGAGGGTTTGTCGTCTGGGCGATGTTATACAGTTTTACGCTTTTCTTGTCCCATTCATCGGTTTCCTCGTTTTTTTCTTCCCAATGAATAAAGATGCCTTTTGCCTTTTGATCTTTAAGAATATTAAGATCGGGATATTTTTCCTGTGCTTTGTTGACCATGTTTTCTGTAATATACTCTGCTGTAGGAAATCCATTTTGTTTTTGGTGATCTTTAAGGTCAAGCAGGTTAATCCCGTGATAAAAATCACCGCTGACTACATTAACCACAGGCTCAGTATCGGCGAAACCGTTTTGATCCGGCAGGCAGGACAAAGTCCCGGTTGTTAAGGTTTCGAGGACCATTTTCCTCTGATGCAGAGCGTTGATAAACGCTTCTTCTTTGGCAATTTTCGCGGCTGCGTTGAGAGACGGACGGACTGTCATCTCTTTTGTGTTGGTGTTTTCTGACATAAATTTCTCCTTGCTATTAAAATTCCGCCTCTCAAGAGGCGGGGTTTCACCTTGTTTTGGAAAATTTTTGATTTCCTCGTCGGTAGGAAACCTGTTATTCCTGAGAGTAAACGCCATTATGTCTCCAGGATAAATTTTCCCCTTGTTAAGATCGCGAGCCAATTCCATAAACCCTTTGACTCTTATTGCGCTGTTAGGTTCAATTGTTGAATTTTTTTCAATGTGATTGTTAATTTTTTCCAGTGACGATCTGTTCATGAAAGCGGCGATCTCTTTTTCTTCCGATGCAATGAATGAATTATAGTGGGCTTTCCTGTCAGGAAGATGCAAGTTTTGCTTAAGATATAACAGCGTGTCAAGTTTATCCGTAAACTTTTCAATTTCCTGTAACCCTGTTATGTCCGGTTTTTCAGAACCGTATTTTTTTATAAATTTACCGGATTCGTTTTCCAAGTAAGCCAACCCGTCATCACCGAATGTTGACCTATATTGATTGATCGCGTCAAACGAGGACTTGTATTGTGCATTTTTCCAAGCCAATTGTATTTTCGTCATAGAGTGGGATTTTAATGACACAATATCCCATGCGATATTTTTCATTAAATCTGTTGTTTTGGATTCTCTTTCAAGTTCGTCTGACATAAATTTTTCCTTGCTATTAAAATTCCGCCTTTCAAGAGGCGGGGTTTCGCCATATTTATCTGAAAGATATTTTTGGTATTCATCTCCAAATTTCTTTCTCATTCTTTTTATTGTTTCTCTTTCTTTTACCCTTTCTTCTCTTTGAATTTTTTATACTTTCAGGCATATCAGCTTCTTCAATTTTCTCAAGCGCTTTCTTTTCCGTTGTATGATCAAAAATACTCATCATGTTCCTTTTATCGTTTAATACTGCGGACTTGTTCTTGTTCCTGTTTCTGTTCAGATTTTGGCGCAAATATGCCTTGCTCCAGCTTTTTAAAAGTTCCCGGATTGGCGTATTTTTTTGCCATGTCTTTTGTAACATTCATTTCTGTTAAAAGTTTTTTACCCAGCGCGTGATTATCGCCGATGGCGGAAACACACTCGCAGACGCCTTGTATATAACCGGCCTTTCGGGCAATTTCGATCTCTCTTGACTTTTCTGCGGATTGTGGTATATTAGAATCCGATAAGCCTTCCGTCTTGGTGGGATTGGCAACCACCCCCGATTCTTTAATGGTCGGACTTAGGCCGGGATAGCCTCCGGTGGCGGTAAGGCTTATTGTTTTTGCTTTTGACAGGTTAACAGTTTTATTGTTTGACACTATGTTAAAAAACTTTTGTTCGTCTGTTGTGCCTTTTTGCTTATACAGGGTTTTTCCGCGTAATGACCTGTTTTTTTTGCCATCCAATACTTCTTCAAAGTAATGAGTTGTATCGTCATCTAATTTTTTTGCATAAGCAAAGAAATCTTTACCTTTAGATTTTCCTGTTATATATTTTCCTCCAACTATAACATAATCAGGAGATTTAATTATTTCTGGTATTCTTCTGAAATCATCCTCCTTAACGGCAATCTGTCCTCTTGTTTTTTCAATCTTTTCATTACCATGGTTTTTAATAGCATGAGCGACAAATTCGTCTGTTATCTCATGTTCAAACCCGGCTATGTCCAAGCCTATTTCTTTGGCTTCGTCAACAAGCCACTTGTCAACTTTTCCTATCGGTATTTTTAAAATTTTGTGTTCCTTGTGTGGGGCAAAATTTATTACTGAACTGATGCTGTATTAATGGTAGCAATTTGCGGGACAGGCGAGTATCCAGCCTGTCGCGCAAGTGAAACATCGTTTCCGTATAAAGCCCCTCTTATCACAGCGGTACGGTTAAATTTTACTTTTTTGTATTCATTGGATGATAACTTGACCGACCGTTCGATAAATTTCTTAGCTTCTTCAATTTTAACTTTTCTTTGCGGAGCCCATGAACATGATTCGCCCAGTTTCATAATTCTGTCATAAATACAGCTAGCCATACCGTATTTGAAATCACGGCGAAAATTATATTTTGCGTTTTTTCGGACCGCTTTTTTGGCGCAATGCGTAATCGTTTTTACAAGATAAGTGTACATTTCTCCAGCAAGAAACGCGTAAAGCTCGTCTCCGATAAAAACAAAATTACCATAATTACAATCCCGGTACGAATAACAACCGTACAGCCATGAAACGGCATTATTAATTAATGTCCGCCAAGGTACGTAAATTTTTGTTGATTTTACATACACTAATTCAAAGTGCAGAGCCGCTTCGTCCAATCCATATTTTTTGATAAGCTCATTAGCTTTTTCCAAAGCGATAAGCGCTTCATTTTCGTTGTCGCTTTTTGAGAGCGCCAATAATTTTCTTATTTTGGTTTTGATGCTTTCGAGATCGTTTACATTGTCCATGTCAGCTTGTCCTCTTGTTAATAACATTCCCAGTGTTCTGCTTAAAAATCAGCGGCGTAAGCCTTCCGCGCTGACTTTTATACGTTTTAATACTAACTATCTCCCCTTCCATTAATCTAATTTTCTCTCTCTCTACGACCGGCTTGCCGTTCTCTATTTGTGTTTTTGACTTGCCGGTATACATTTCTGGCGCTTTAAACAATGGAACAAAATACGCGGTCTTTCCGTCAACGCTTTCTATGACTACGGCGTGGTTGTCGCTGGCGTCGCCATCAAGCCGGTATATTTTTGTAACTTTTCCGCTTATGGTTCCGTGCTCTCCAGAATAAACTTTCAGCTTTGACGGATCGGCATACTTCAGCTCTGAACGCGCCGCAAGGAATGTGTTATACCTTGTGTTTGCCCTAAGATTTTCTTCCCATTGGGAATCGAAGCGGTAAAAGCCTTTGTCGTAGGCGCACATTCCCAGTTTGCGTAAGTTTTCAAGGCGCATGATGGTTCTTTCACGATCGGTATAAATTTGACTGGTATAAACGTTAAGGGAATCACCGCCTAATTCCTTAATTTTTTTATCGAGTTTTGTAAACCGCGGCGCTGAAAGTTCTTTTTCCTTATCAACCGCGATTTCGTAGGCTGTTCTGTAACCGATTTGAGACGTGCAAATGTCCCTTGCATATTCGCGCATAAAGGTTTTCACGACGTCTCGTGGAATTTCAACTTTCCTTCCGCTTTTGTCAATCCCGTTTATTAAAAGGTGCGCGTGCGGGTGGGCTGTGTTGTAATGATTCGCGCCTTGCCAATAAAGAATAAATCCTGTTTGCTGTTCAAGTTTCTTAATAAATTTTTCCGCCATTTCTTTAAGATTTATTTTGTCCGATTGCGGACTTAAAAAAATACGGAAATTTCTGTCGACCATATTTTCCCGGTATTCCTGAATATCCATTCCGTATAATTTGGCGCGGTTTCCGTCAATGTCCGTCCCTTCCCGTACAAGATATTCTTCCAACTGCTTGCGATGCGCCGCGATACTGTCTGAATATTGCATTTTAACGACGCATTTTTGGCGGGCGTCAACGCCGCGTTTTATAAAGTCTCCGTATCTTTTGTTTCCGCCTGAGTGTCCTTTATTCACGCTTGATTTACTTTGCGAGCGCGGCGTCAGTATGCGGATCAATCTGGCCAGCGCGACAGCCGAGTCTTGTTCTTTTTTGCGTTTGCGCCGTTTGAAATAGGGGCTTATGCGGTATTCTTTGGTTTCAAATAGAAAATGGCGCATTATGGTTTTTCCATTATTACAAAATAAATTTTTAATTCTGTTCATTGAAAATTTCAATATTTCGTATTGCGCTCATTTCTATATCAACTTGAGCAACTTTATGAGGTATGCCTTTCCTTGTTATTTGTTTTGGGAAACAAACATCAATTTTATGCCCTTCAACAATCAAGCCGTTTGCATTTAAAAAAGTTTCCCTGTCGCCGTTCTTATAATTTATAAGCACATTTATTTTCATCGTTTACCAGCTACTATTTAATTTTGTCCCATACCGACAGCCTGAGTTTTTGGCTGGGGCGGAATACTATCCTGCCATGGGCCGGGATATCGGCGAATACGGCTTTTCTGGCGGCAGTTTCTTTAACAAAGAATGAGCCAAACCCCCTTATCTCAATTCTTTCCCCTCTGGAGATAGCCTCTGTAATAGCGTCAAAAATAACGTCTATGCAGACGGAAGCGTCCCGAAGGGATACGCCGGTCGTTTTGTTAATTTTTCGCGTTAAGGAATGCATTAAAGAAGATTTGTTAATCATAATATCCCCCTATTTTTCTTAAAATAAAATGCTCGTCCGCCTCATGATTAGTCGTCCGCTTTGGCTGTAATTAGTGTGCCGGCACACTAACGCCTGTTTTCTGCCGTTTCGGACTAGCATTAGACTACTAATGGCATTAAAATGCTCTACTGCCGGACTACTAACGTCATAAAACGCTCTTCCGGCATAGCGTTTGTCAGTTTTGGTGTGTTGTAAGTACCCGATATATCGATACTATATATCTCTAAGTACCCGATATATCGGTAACTTACGCGACAGACATATTATGTCATTCACGGTATATATACACTTAAGTATCCGATACATCAGGTACTTAACCCCTGACCTATATATATCCTTTATCTTGCCTCTTTGGGACAATTAGTGTGCCGGCACACTAATTGTCCCGATTAACGGGAGCCTGGGTAATTGCGCGGAAACAGTGTCCGGCAATAGATTGTAAAAACCGCGTTTTTGATTCTTATCGAGATAATGATTGATAAGCAGTTCCGCCGCTGGGAGTTGATTTTTATCGACCAACAAGATAACGGCTCCTTTAAGAAAAGAAACGTCGGAGGAAAGCCCCTGCGGATCGTTTACTGCAAATTCAGTATCTTTTTCTTTTTTTGAGGATTGCTTGTTTTTGTTATAAATTTTTTTCGTTGACGCTTTCCCTTCTTTTATGAGCTGTAAATCATCTTCTGAAGCATTTTTAAGAACAGATTTGGCTTGATACAATGTAGAAAGTCTTATCCCAAAACGCTTTGCAAATAATTCAACGGTACGCCCTTCGCCGTTCTTTGCTTTCTTATCGGGAATCATTTCCGCGATGCTAAGTATTTCAGCACCCGTCAAATTCCGCCGGACAGCCTGCCTTTCAAGAGTGTAAAGTTTTGCGTCTTCACGGCTTTCAAAGTTTTTCTCAACATACGGAACTTCAACTAAACCCGCTTTTTTTGCGCCTGCGTAACGCTGGTGTCCGTCAAGAAGAATATTTTGCCCTGACAAAAGAGTAAGCGGTTCTTCTTTATGAAATCCGTCTTTTATCATGCTCCGGCTTATCGCGTCAATAATTTTTTCATTCGGACTGAAAATTCTGGATATTTCCGGATCAATGACAATTTTGTCAATCGAAATATATTTGATGTTATAACTGTCACCGGCGTTAAATCCTGATTTTGAAGATGTTTGCAATTTAGCCATTAAAACACCTCCGGGATTTGCAGTTCTTCATCGAAGAAGCAGGCGGCAAGCTCGCAGACGGCTTTGTATAAATCCTGGTTATAAACGGCGTTTTGGACACCTTTTTTGCATGATAGATTTTTGTGGTAGTCGACAATAAGATGTATCATCGAAGTCCAAGGAAGCCATGTTTCAGCAGGCGTAAGTGGAAGTTCTTTCTCCTGATACAATTTGATAAAATCGTTTTGGCGGCCTGATTTTGATTCTTCAAAACGCTTGTCATATCCGTTTATTAAAACAAACCAGTTTTTAATATCCTCTATGTCTCTTGGTAAAACGCGTGAAAAAAATTCTGCGGCGTTATAACTGAATAAATCTTTTAAAACTGGCGTTATGGTGTAGTCTGAAGCGTTAACGGCGTTAATCACGATATTGTCATAGGTGGGCGGGCAGTCTATTATACAGACGTCATAGTTACCGTAAAGCGTCCGGATCATCCTTTTAAGTCTCTTTTCGTTCAATGTACGCAAATCCGCTAAATACGGCGTGGAGGCTATTAAATCAACTCCTTCTGTAGACGTAGGAACCGCAAAATCGCATAAGTTGTTTTTTTCATCGCTCAACGCTTTTGCGATGTTCAGCTTTTTTGTGCGTTCCCACATCTCTTCAGTTAAAAAAAAGTAACTGAGCGAATTGTTAAGGTCGCTGTCTATCAACAGAACCTTTTTACCGGCGGCGGCAAAGCACTTGGCCAGCAGAATGGCGATATGCGTCTTTCCCGTACCGCCTTTAATCGATGTGAACGATATAACAGTTGTTTTACACGCACTGCATAAATCGTCTTCAACCCAATGACAGGGAACTCCTGTCTTTTCTACGCACCGGCGGCAATCGCCGTCAGTACAGCCGCATACACGGCATTTTCTCTTTTCTTGCATAATTTTCCTCCAAATTTATTATTTATCCCTCTTAATGAGGTAATAAATTCCCAAATTAACGTCTGAAAGGCCTCCTTTTTTGTGTTTTTTAAAATAAGATTTTTTGAAATTATTGGACGCTAAAGGAATCGAACCTTTCAGTTACTTCACCGGAGGAGGACCATGCAAGCGGCCCTCTTTAGCCGCCTTATCAACATATGGGTTGTGTCAACACCGGCCAAAACCATGCCGTAACTTGTACAGCCATGTACAGCATCCAAAAGCAGGATCGTAGGAATACGTCCCGATTCTCTATGCCTGGCCGCAACTCAGTGCATTGAGGCCGGTTACTTATCCGGCGCAGTAGCAGTGAGATGGATTGGTTTTTGTTGATTAGTGATATACGCTAGTGACCAAGGCTTTTTAATTCCTTATGTAGTAAGGACTTATTTTGCCCGTCTCGTCAGTTACAGCCAAAACGTTAGGCGAAATTGGGGCAACTATTGTGGATAAAATAATGTCTCAAATAAAATTTGATTGATATATTGACTAAGCAATGGAATATGATAAAATATAAGTATGGAACTGAATAAAATTCCTGAAAAATATCAGGCTGATATAAAAAAAGCTACATATTTGCTTAAAAATGAGGGATGTAAGGCTGTTTTTTTGTTTGGCTCAATGGTTACAGGTAAAATTCATCAGAATTCAGATATAGATATAGGCATAAAGGGTTTACCTCCAAAAAAATTTTTTAGAGTAAATGCCTATTTGGATAAAGAATTATCTAACAAGATAGATCTTGTAGATTTTGATTTACGCAATGATTTTTATATCCTTCTTGATTCATTAGGAGAGGTAGTTGAAATTGGATAATGGATTAAGGGCAAAATTACTATTTGAAATTTCTCAAATAGATAAATTACTTAATGACAGTAAGCCATTATTTGATTTATATAAATTAAGAACGCCTGATTTTATTGAAATGTCTGCTGGTGCTATGGTATTGCATTCTTTTTATAATGGGATTGAGAATATTATGTTATTAATATTTAAGCATTATGGAGGACAATTGCCTAATAGTAATAAATGGCATATGGAATTATTAGATAAAGCATTTATTTCTGATAAAAATAGAAAACCAATTTTTTCAAATGAATCACAAGAAAGATTGGAAGAATATTTGAAATTTAGGCATTTTGTGAGGCACTCTTATGGATTTGAACTTGAATGGGAAAGGATGGAGGATTTAATAAACGGGATAAATATTTTCTGGGAAACAATTAAAAAAGATATAAATAATTTTATTGAAAATAGTTAAAATGCCCCAACTTCGCCTAATGAGGCTGTCGGATTTATAATTTCGCATGAGAAAGCACCCAAAATACATGTCATTTTTTGAGTTTTAAGGCATTTTTCAATCAAAAAATAAATTTGACAGTCTCAACGAGGTTGCAGAAAAACTGTTTTTGAACAAAAAAGCTATTGAAAAAATATTGATTTTGGGCGTTTTTGGGCTAATTTTAGGCAGATCTTGAAGTCATTTTTTTAGAAACTATGTTTTTCTGCAACCTCAACAGGTCTGTAACTTCATCGCCGTCTTACAGCGGCTCGGGCTACGAAAAACCGCAGTCGGGCTAACGCCCCCTGCGCGGTTTTTCGTAGCCACATTTGGGGTACTGGTAGTTGCTTCGCAACACCCTATTACCTGCTCCAAACGTCAGTTCCTTCCAGAATGTTATATGCCATTTGCCCTAAACTTGGTAAGTCAGTTATATAATAAAATAAATGTAATAAAAAATTATTTTTGCCCCAGATTTACTCGTCTCAGTGCGCCGTCCTGGCGCACGGGTTTTATTTCCAAGAAAGAGTCAAAAAAAACAAAGAAAGGAAATAAAGTACAATATTGCGCCTTACGGCGCGGTGGCATATAATGTATTATTAAAATAATGTACCGCTTATATTATGCAGTTACAAGATCGGCGTGTTCTATATTTACGGTTTCGTGCGCGTAATTGTCATTAGATGTTTCAGGCACAAGGCACAATTCGTCATATTCACGCATTTTCTCTTCAGAAATAAATCCTAATTCAAAGTTGATAGTTGCGTTTTCGTGGATCACTTCCGCTATGTCGTTTTCGTATTTCATTCTAATCCTCTTTTTTAATCGCGTGAGCGGTGGGTTATCCTTAGGATAGCTTGTTAATAGAATTCATCGTAACGCGATGAACATCCTCCTCTGTGATTTCAATGAAAGTTCCATTTCTCAGACGAACCTCGATCTGATATCGGTTAATAAAAACTAGTCTTTCGCATTAAGTTTTAATTTTTTCAAATCTTTCTCACTTATGTTGTCCATGTCAGACTTGGAAAAACCATATACAAAAAAAGTACGGAACTAATTCCTAAAGTACACTAGAGTTGTTCGGAAACTTCAGTTTTTAAACAACTTCATATAAAAAACGCGGTTTTGTCGAACTTTCGGACTAAAGTCCGCGTTCGCAGGCTTATAGCCTGAAAAACCGCAAGACTTGTTCGACAACCAACCGGGTTGTCGAACAAGTCCAATAA
>JAITUY010000014.1 GCA_031286095.1 Treponema sp.
ATTAATTCAAAATCGCCAGAAGCCAAATATTATGATTTTTCCGCAGGTGAAGCTTTTTTAAGAAGAGATGTTTTATTTGTTTATTTTGTATTTTATTGTGGATATTGTAATAAAAAATATAAAATCAAAGAAATAAGAAATTACGAGAAGAATATAAGAGAATTTGAATTAATGAAAATAAATAGAAATAAATATTTAAAGAAAATTAAAATTATTTTTAATAAACTTTTTTATTGAATAATATAAAATAAATGGTATAGCTCACACTGCACATAACAGGATTGTAACGTTAGGCGAAATGACACCTTAATGTTTATGAAAATAACGTGTTTCCATGGTTGACAAACAGTTAAATATTATATAAAATATCTTTTATTTTATAGGAGGTATAAATGCGAAAATTATTTATCATTGGTTTTTTCTTATTTAGAAATATATTGTGGGGTCAAAACTTATTAAATCAAATAGTATATAGTGGTGATATTAGCCTATTGGATAATTTAATAACTATATATCAATTACGTGATTTTTCAAAAAACGATCTTAGGATTTTGCGAAATACAATATATGCGAAATATGGCTATAAATTTAATTCAAAAGATTTGCAGGATCATTTTTCTCAATTTTCATGGTATATAGGAACAATGACTGATGTTGAAAATGAATTGAAAATATTAGATAGAGAAAATATAGCATTAATCCAAAGAATAGAGACAAATTATCCTAAAAATAATGAGCTTACTAATGAATTAATAGGAGATTGGTATTTTTTGGTGCAATTGCTGATCAGGGTATTGATAAAATTGAGTCACTATATAGAAATGACCGCATATTAATATTGCCAAATGGTATATATGTATTTTATCCTTGGAGAACTAACGTAGGTGTTTTCTTTGGTCTTTGGTCATTAAAGAATAATATATTTGAGGTTATTCCAATAGGAGAACATATTATATATAGTTTATCTACATATGGAAGAAATGATAAATTTAGGATAGAAACAATAGAATTCAATGATGGTACTAAACATTTTGTTTGTAATTTTTTGGGGAATATGGTGGGGGGATGGGCAAAAAAATAATTTATATAAAACACATGTAGCACTTCGCCTAACGAGGTTGCAGAAAAACTGTTTTTGAACGAAAAAACTATTGAAAAACCATTGATTTTGGGTGTTTTGGGGCTAATTTTAGGCATATTTTGAAGTCATTTTTTTAGAAACTATTTTTTTCTGCAACCTCAGCAGGACTGTAACTGCTTCACCGTCCGACCACTAAAAATACAAATGAAATTAATAAAATATTGAACTTGTTCGACAAGCCGATTGGTTGTCTCACAAGTCTTGCGGTTTTTATATGAAGTTGTTCAGAAACTGAAGTTTCCGAACAACTCTATTTTTTGTTTATAGTATTTTTAGTGGTCGGGCGACTCGGGCTACACAAAACCGTGTTTGGGCTTTCAGCCCCCTGCACTGTTCTTCTCCGCCACATTTGGGGCAGGGGGCGTTGCTTCGCAACGCCCCCTGCCCCAAACATCAGTTACAGCCAGAACGTTAGGCGAAATAGTGCCGTACACCATTTAATTTAATATCCTTATTTATTATATCCAATACTCTTGTTTCTCTCATTATCCAAGGTGTTGAATCATTTTTATCATCTATTATTTTTTTATTTGTTTTATACGCAGTTTCAATTTCTGTCCAACAAGGCTTAAATAATAATTCTTTTTCATAATTATCAAGTTTTTGATCAATTTGACTATTGTCAATATTTACAACATAATATTCAGAAATCATTTTAAATATATTATTCTTTCCTTCCATTGCGATTCTATATTCAGTTATTACTCCAATTTTTTTAATAATTTTAATTACATTGCGTCCGGTTTCCTCCAACACTTCCCTTTTTAAGGCCTCCTCAATTTTTTCATTTTCTTCAATACCTCCACCGGGGAATTTGTATTCATTTGTTTTTCCTAAAAGTACCATTAAAATATTATTTTCTCTTAATATAATTGCCCTAACCGCATTTCGTAGTATTATTTTACTGTTATTAAAATCAAGTAAATTTATGTCATTCAGGTAAAGTTCTTCATTAAATAACATCATATTTTTTTTATTTCTATAATAAATATTTTCCATATATTTTAGATGCCCTTCCGAATACTGCAAATCGCGCAAATCGGGTCTTGATGTGTCAGTTTGAGTGCCCTTTCCTGTATAGGTTGCTTTTTTTGCTTTAATTAAAAATTCAATTGCATTTTTATCCATAAAAAACAAGCAGACAAAAATAATTATAAACAAACCTGTTAATTGACTTTTTTGTGCTTGCTTACAAAAAGTGGATCAAAATATTTCTCTATTTCGATCTTGTTCATAAAGTGCTTTAACAGTATACGGTAAACCAAAAACGATACGCCGATGGACAGGAGAAATATTGACGTAAAACCCCACGACCGCGTCGCTTCCGGCAGTTCCATCATAAGAAACCTCATGTACAAAAGCGTCAACACAATAAAACTGATCAGCGCGATTATTATATTAAACAGAGTCGCGCCAAGAATGAACAACAGCGTATTTACTTTTTTATTCATTTTCCGCTCCTGTTTTTTTCTGCACAGCCGAAGTGATAAATATTGACACAAACAGCAAAATACAGCACACAACAACTGACGAATCCGCAAGATTGAAGGTCGGCCAGCGTTCAAACCCTAAAAACCCATACAATCTTACGCTGATAAAATCTACTACCCCGTCCGCTCTGAAAATACGGTCGATTATATTTCCCAAACCTCCGCCGATAATTCCGGCCGCCGCCCATCTTTGTATATTTGTAAAATCATCGGATTTAAAGTAGTACCATAAAAGAAAACCCAAAACAAAAACGGGAATAATGATAAAGGCTATTTTTTTAACCGGATCGGGAAAATTCTCGCCCAGACTGAACGCTATCGCCTTGTTCCGCGCGTGATAGATCAGCAAAAAATCGTTGTTAAAAACATCTTTAACAAGACCTATTCCCGGTCTTAGTTTTACAATAATCGCTTTTGTAATCTGATCCGCCAGGATAATAAAAGCCGTTAACGACAGCGGCACTATCCTTTCTTTTCGTAATTCCAATTTCATTTTCTACTCCAATAAATAAATTTAGCGCATTTCATAACCCTGTAGGTATGTCTACAAACTCAGTTTCTATGCCAAGCTCCGCCGCACAATGGCGCATAACTGCACGGACTCCCCAAACTTCGGTATTGTAATGACCTCCGGCAATCATGTTAAGCTTGTTTTCCAGACAATCATGATAAACCTGATGAGCGCTTTCGCCTGTTACAAACAAGTCAACGCCGTTTTCAATGGCGTCCCTTGCGCTGTCCGCCGCGCCGCCGGACATAACCGCCGCGCTGGAAATTTCTTTTTTCCCAAAAGGGAAAACTCCCAAAGGCGGCCTGCCCATAAACTCAATCTTTTTTACCGCTGTCTCAATCGTAATGGGCTTGGCAAAAGTTCCCTTATACCCGATTTTACGCCCGTGGTAACTGCCAAAAGGCTCGATATTCTCCAGCCCCAAAAGTTCCGCCAGCACGGCATTATTCCCCAATTTTGGATGTTGATCAAGGGGCAGATGAACCGCGTACAGGCAAATATTTCGCTCAAGTAAAAACTTAATCCGCTGTCTTATGTTTCCCGTTATTCTTACCGGAGTTCCCCAAAACAGACCGTGGTGGACAAAGAGCATACCGGCGTTTACGGCGTCTGCCTGTTCAAAAGTTTCCATAGAAGCATCCACGCCAAAGGCGATTTTTTTTACAACCGCGCCGTCGTTATCAACTTGAATTCCGTTAAGGGAATTATCGGCGTCCGCAAAGTTGTCTATTTCCAGAAAACTTTTAAAAAACGCATCAAGATTTTTTGTTGTTGCTGACAATTTTATTATACTCTCCCGCAAAATATTTATCCAAATACGAATGTCCCTTGATGAACCTGTCAGGGTCCATTATACCATAATATGCCTGACTTGCCATTTGATTATGATCAAAAAGCACATAACTGCCCATCCAGCTTGAACCAAAAGGACTCCAAATAATAACATGGTCTATATATTTTTTATATTTTTCAAATAATTTAAAAAACAAAGCATACTGGTAACCGATAGTATCAGCCTGCTTCTGGTTTAAAATTTCCGGGGCGTTAGCGCCGCCGCCTGGAGCGGAATCGGATTGTCTTATATCCATTTCGGAATAGCATATACAATTCAGTAAACCGTTATCAATAAGACCGGCAAAGGCCGATATGGAATTTTGGGTTCTGCTTACAAGGTCCTGCGCTAAAACCTCATGCCCCTGAATGCCAATACATTCAATTAAATTTCTGCCGTCATAAAGTTCATCGGATTTCCACGCAGTGTTTATTTCTCCTATCATATTGCAAACTACCTTTGTTTTGGAATAGTTGGCTAAATTTTTTTCATTGTAAACAAGAATAGGAGGAGCTTCGCTGACATAAGCGTCAATACTGCCATTTTTATCATGATTGTCAAGTTTCATGTATTCCGGAACAACACCGTGGTTATTAAAATATTCTTTATATTTTGCCGCCATCTGCGCGTTTGGAACGGCAATGTGGGCAAACTTGAAAAGCAAATAAATATAATGCTGTTTTATATCGTTATAATCATTATCCGTCATCGCAACAAGCCACGAAAGATTTTTTAGCGCCGTCTTCCATTCATTCGTATTATTCTGAATAATTTCGCTGTGTCTGCTTTCGTGAATTTCGACATTGATCACATCGAACGAATAAAACGGTATAACGCCGCGTTTTTCGCTTGAGTCATACCTTGCGTCCACAGTCATAAAATGGCGCATAACACACAGGATATGGTTAAAATAAACACGGCGGGCTGTTTCTTTTTTTACTTTTTGAAACGGTCCATTAGCGTCTACGCCGTATGAATAGAACAAACCGTCCTTATTCCATTCCGTAGAAGATATATTTTCCGGTATAATCTGCCTCATCCACGGAGGAGACTGACTACTCCACGCAAGGCAATGACCGTGTATTTTATATTCGCCGTTTTTGCCTGAATTTTTCAGGTCTAAATATGCACTGGTTGGAAAAAGCCACTCTATGTTTTCGTTGTTAGTCTTAAATTGAAAGTCCGGGTATTCATCTTTTAACCATTTTGGAGCGGTAAAATGAATCTCCGGTTTAAGGTTATTTTGATCAACAAATATTCCGAAGTGATAACCTCTTAAAGAATCCGGTTCTGCTTTTCCGGTTCCTTCCACGCCTGCCATAAAATACCCGTTTTCGGGGTTGTATTTTCCCTTAATAGGGGCAACCTGTAAAAAGCTTTTTGTGTTTTTTATATCGGGAATATTGTTCGCGCCGAGGTTTTTTCGCGCTATCTTTATATTTCCTATCATCAAAAGATCATCTGAAAGTTTTGCGCCGATTTCGGTGTGAATATCAACATTTAAATATTCCCATTTTCCGCTTGATACAGGAACCGCCGCGCGAAGATTTTTTTTAAACCATGTGTCATTATTATAAAAACCGCATCTGGAATTAAGATTCACATTATTGGCGTCTTCCATCTCTGACGACCGGATATAAATTTGCGTTCTGTTTGTTCCGGCAGTGCCGGCGTTTGCCTGATGTCCTTCTCCTCCGCTCGTAGTTGACCAGATTTCAAACCTCATATATTTTCCGTATGCGCTTCTGGGGTAATAAAATTCGAATTCAATATATGTTTTATCGTTTACAGTTACGGCAGGATCGACAGGAACTCTCATTCCAAAACCGCCAAAAAAATTCCCGGCGGTAGCGGGATCAAAACAGGTGGAGAGCACGATCAAGTTGCCGGCTCCAAACGGGTTTTCGATCAGATAAAAACTGCTGGCGCTGTTCGGTAAAATACGCCCGTCATTGGTACGCCAGGGTTTCCATGTTTCAAAACCATTCTTAAGATCAAATTCGTAAATTGGCAGTAATTCAGTAGTATCTCCCGGATCATTGCGAAAATAAGGATCGTTATCTTCCGGCATCGATTCCATAATTTAATTTATATCACAATATTAACTAATTTGTCAGGAACAATTATGATCTTTTTTACGGTTTGCCCCTCAAGCCACTTTTTGACATCGGGCAAAGACAAGGCGGTTTTTTCCAATTCATTTTTAGCGGTTCCGGCGGACACGGTGAATTTGTCGCGTATTTTGCCGTTTACCTGAACAACAATATTTACTTCGTCGTCGCGCGTCAGAGCATCATCATAAGACGGCCATTGGCAGGCGGAAACAGTATTTTTGCCTCCAAGTTTTTCCCAAAGTTCCTCGCCAAGGTGCGGCGCATAAGCGCTTGTCATTATCACAAGCGGTTCCCACATTGAACGCGGGATTTCGGCAAGTTTGGCAAGTTCGCTTGAGTAAATCATCATCTGGCTGATAGCCGTATTAAAACAGAGGTTCGCGGTATCATGCGTTATTTTTTTGATGGTACGGTGCAGAAGTTTTTGCAGGGCGGCTCCTCCCGCTTCGGAGCTTCCCTGTTGCGCGCCGCACAGCGGTTTTTCGCCTATAGCCCACAGCCGCTCCAGAAAACGCGACACGCCTGAAACGCCGGACATGTTCCACGGCTTACTGACTTCCAGAGGTCCCATAAACATTTCGTACAGACGAAGCGAATCCGTCCCGTATTCCTTAATGACATCGTCGGGGTTAATTACATTGCCCCTGCTCTTGCTCATTTTTTGATTGTCTTCGCCGAGTATCATTCCCTGATTGATCAGCCGCTGAAACGGCTCGATGGTATTTACAAGACCAAGATCGTAGAGAACCTTGTGCCAGAAACGGCTGTACAGAAGATGAAGCACGGCGTGTTCCGCGCCTCCGACATATAAATCAACAGGAAGCCAATAGTTGATTTTTTCTTTAGAAGCAAATTCTTTGCTGTTCTTTGAATCGAGGTAGCGAATGTAGTACCAGCACGAACCCGCCCACTGAGGCATTGTGTTTGTTTCGCGCTTTGCCTTTCCACCGCATTTTGGGCAGGTTGTATTCACCCACTCGTCAATTCCTGCAAGCGGAGACTCGCCTGTTCCTGTGGGCGCGTAAGTTTTTACATTCGGCAGTTTAAGCGGCAAGGCGTTTTCCGGTAATGTTACAATGCCGCATTTTTCGCAATGCACGACAGGAATCGGCTCGCCCCAATACCGCTGTCTGCTGAAAATCCAGTCCCTCAATTTGTAGTTTACCGCACGTTTGCCGATTTTCTTTTCTTCAAGCCAGAGAGTTATTTTCTCTTTTGCTTCCGAAGTGGGAAGTCCTGAAAATTGTTCTGAATTTACCGAATAGCCGTCCGCGGAAGTACATTCTTTGGGTTCGGCTGAATAATCTTTTCCCGCCTGCGGCTTTTCGCTTGCAACAACCAAAGTGATCGGCAAATTAAAAGCCTTCGCAAAATCCCAGTCGCGCTCGTCATGGGCGGGAACCGCCATAATCGCGCCGGTTCCATAGGAAATTAATACATAGTCAGCAAGCCAAATTGGTATCTTTTGATCGTTTACGGGATTGATCGCATACGCTCCGCAGAAGACGCCTGTTTTTTCTTTTGCCAAATCTGTGCGTTCAAGATCGCTCTTGCGCGCGGAAGCTTCGACGTAAGCGGTTACCGCCTGCTTTTGTTCAGGCGTGGTGATTTTTTCCGCCAGAGGGTGTTCGGGAGAGAGAACCATATATGTCGCGCCGAAAAGAGTATCGGGGCGTGTTGTGTAGATTTCAAGTTCGTCTTTATGACCGTCAATTTTAAATTTAACGTTCGCGCCCTCGCTCCGCCCAATCCAGTTGCGTTGCATTAATTTTACAGGTTCTGGCCAGTCAAGTCCGTCAAGATCGGCGAGCAGGCGCTCAGCGTAGGCGGTTATTTTGAGTATCCACTGACGTATCCGTTTGCGCGTAACTTTTTCGCCGCAGCGTTCGCAAAGACCATCCTTTACTTCTTCGTTGGCAAGCCCTGTCTTGCAGGACGGACACCAGTTAATCGGACTTTCCGCTTCGTAGGCAAGCCCCTTTTCAAAAAGTTTGAGGAAAATCCACTGAGTCCAGCGGTAGTAATCTTCTGCGGAAGTATCGACCTCGCGATCCCAATCGTAAGAAAATCCGAGTCTTTTTATCTGCGTGCGGAAAGTGTTGATATTTGCGGCGGTAGTAACAGCCGGGTGCGTCCCTGTTTTTATCGCATAATTTTCGGCGGGAAGACCGAAGGCGTCAAAACCCATCGGGTGCAAAACATTGTAGCCGTTCATACGCAGGTAGCGGCAGTAAATATCGGTAGCCGTGTAGCCTTCGGGGTGGCCCATGTGTATCCCCTGCGAAGAAGGATACGGAAACATATCAAGCACATAGCGGCGCTTGTCTTTGGGAACGGACGGATCTTCCGCCGTCTTAAAAGTTTTGTTTTCTTCCCAATACTTCTGCCATTTGGGTTCGATTGTTTCAAAAGGGTACTTTGCCATAATATGGGAATTATATAAAATTTTTAAGTTAATGGAAACCTGCGAGTTCTTGTTCTTAAGGGTTTTGTATATTAGACTTAAAACGATTAAGAGGATATTCACTATGAACATTGATTTGGAATATATCCAAAATTATTTTAAAAACGACCGTTTTGCTACAGAAAACGGAATTGTAATTGATTCAGTTACGGAAGATTGCGTTGTATGTGGTATGGATTTGCGTCCGGAACATAGAAATACAGCCGGCGCTGTGCAGGGCGGCGCTATCTTCACTCTGGCGGATTTGGCTTTTGCCGTCCACTGCAACCTTGCGATGGTTTGCGGCGAAAAAACCAGATTGACGGTAGGGCAATCGTGCAGTATTTCCTTTTTGAAATCTACAAAAGGCCGCAGGCTGACCGCAAAATCAACATGCCTATCCAAAGGACGCAGTATCTCCGTTTACAGAATCTGTATTGAGGACGATCTCGGTGTATTAATTGCCGAAATGCTTGCCAATGGATTTACAATAGCATAGAATGCTTCTCTCATAATTATGAGCGCTTTATATATTTGTATTCATAGGGAAAGTTTATCGTTTATTTTTTTACCAAAGTTTTTATGTCAGTATAGTCTGTAACTTCGCATCCGTGCGCTGTAATTAGGTTTTTAGTACCTTCGGCACTGTCCTTGGTTCCGCCTCCTGCGGAGACCATGACAAGTTCAACTTTTTTGCCTGACGGAAGCTGCTCAACTATACTGTTAAATGCGGGCGCTGGATTACCCGCCCAGACAGGAGCCATAATAATTATTTTCTCATAACTATTAAGCTGTGATTTTATAGGATGTATCTCAGTCTTATTGCGTTTCATAGCCCTGTACGCACCGACAGTATACGCTTTTAATACAAACATTTTTTTTGTTTCGATTATTTCCTCAATATCCGCCCCTGTTTCCGCAGCCTTCTGAGATGCCAGTTTTTTCGTGCTTCCTGAAAAGGAATAAAATAAAATCAGCGTTTTCATCTTTCAACTTCTCCTTATTTTAATTTTTTCTTAACAGGTTTTACCCTGCTTAACTCGGCTACCGCCGTTATCAGTTCCTTGTCTTTTGCAATTTCTTCGAGCTGCGCCGGAAGGCGGTAGGTCCAGTTAAAATCCTTTAACGTACCCGGCACATTGATCCTTTCCTGCGCGGGATCAGCAGAGTACCATTTGTTTGAAATATGAAGCAAATCCTGTATCTGGAAAACGCGGAAGCGCGAGCGCGCGGACGCCGCTTTTGTTAAAATAACTTTCGCTGTTCCGGGATTGTATTTCTTTGGGAGCGAGGGAACGCCGATAAAACCAGCAAATTGCTGCTGGTTTACTTCCTTTTCCCACCATTCACGGACTGTGGAACTGTCATGAACAGACAGAGTACAAACGCTTAACGCCGGGTATTCGTCAAACGGTATGTAAGGCTGCCCGTCCTTATCCCAGATACGGAACCAGCGAACCACGCGCAGACCTAAAATTTTCAACTTGGTAAGCACCTTTGGAACACAGTCAGGAACTGCACCAAGGTCTTCGGCGCACGGCAGCATGGGAGAGGATTCTACCAGTATTGCGAGAAGTTTTTTCCCCAGCGCAGCCCATGTTTTTTCGGATTTTATGCTGTGTTTTTCAACAAGGGCTTCCAGATTTTTCTTTTCTTCACCGGACAAGGTTTTCCACGCGGTCGCGTCCCTGTAATACCAGACTGGGAAAAATCTGCTTTTTTCATATTCCAGAAAAACTCTGTCGTGCCACTTTTTAAGAAGATAATTTTGTACAGATGTATCCAAGTCAAGTTTTAAAATATCTTTTTCTCCCCCAATCTTCTTTTTGAAAAGCCAAAGCTCCTCATTGTTTACCCTTTCAAGCGCTTTGGAAAAAACTTTATTAGCGGAGGCAGAAACTTTTTCTTCGGTTAATGCGGCGCTCCGGTTATTCCGTAGCACATCCCAAATTTCCCCTGTGGGAATATGGGGGCGGGATAACCAGCGGATTCTGCTTTTATCATAACCCAGTTTTTTTAGATCGCCTGAAGTTACAGGTTTGTACGGAACAAAACGTCCAAGCGTGGAGGAATTGTCTTTTCTTGAACTAGCCCAAATACGGAAAAATCCCAGCACATGATCAATACGGTAGGCTTTGTAATATTTACCCGCCGTTTCAAGCCGTTTGCGCCACCATGCGAAATTGTCTTTTTCCTGAGCTTCCCAGTTGTAAATCGGGAATCC
>JAITUY010000107.1 GCA_031286095.1 Treponema sp.
CTGTGGATAGACTGGAAAGGCGACAGCGCGCTTGAAGACTCGACGCCATTCAGGTTTACCGGCAAGGAAATGGACGCCGAGACCGGCTTTTACTACTACGGCGCGCGCTACCTTGACCCGAAAACGAGCAGGTGGATAAGCGCAGACCCCGCATTGGGGGAATACGTGCCGTCAGCGCCCGTTGATGAAGAAGCGAAGAAGCGCAATGGGAACCTGCCTGGCATGGGGGGTGTGTTTAATTACGTCAATCTGCACGTGTACCACTATGCGGGGAATAATCCGGTTAAGTACACCGACCCGGATGGAAGGAAACAGAATATTGCTCAAAAATTATTAACTGTTATTTTGGCTACAATTGCAAAAACTGAAAAAGGCGGTGAGTTTATTAAAAATATAACCACAGTTACAACCACCCGAAATTATTATGAAGGTTTAAAAGTAAGTGGGTATAGTGAAAAATTTTACAAAGATAAAACATCCGTTAAAGTTGCTGGTATTCCTCTTAATACTATTCAAACGCAATCGACAGTTGACAGTTCAGGATATAGTGCATCAGAAGCAATGTCTGACGATACAACTTACGATGCCAAAGTAGGCCAGAGTGGGGCAACAAATCCACTGATAAAAAACACAATACAAATAGATCGTGATAATTTTTTCCACCGTCCAAAAAATGAAAAAGGAAAACCAGATAGCGGGGGTTGCGTAATTCCGCCGACAGTAGCAGATGCAGATGAATTAAATCAAATCGTGAAAGATTTAGGCTTTAAAAAGGACAATACTATAAAGTGGAAATTTACAAAACCTAGAGAGGGAACGCCTAATGCCAATTTGGATTAATAAAATGAAAATATTATTTTTTTTACTATCTGTATTAACTTTTTATAATTGTTGTAGCAGAGAGATAATAATAAAAAAAATAGGAGATCCTATATATAGTAATTATATAAAATGGGAATTAGAAATAACATCAGAGCGGGAAAATGATACAATTATCCCGTCATTTAATGTGACTCTGATGAAAAAAACGGATGACTTTATAAAATTTTATAAGTTCAGGACACTGTATTATTATGGGCAACTCCACGATTTTTCTGATATAGTCTATTATGAATGGACAGAGGAAATGCCGGAATTGATAGAATTAAATGAAAAAGGATTCGTAACGATTAGAAGGACATTGCCTGCTATGCAACGCGAAGAGTTGATAAAAAAAGAAAAAGATGTTCAAAAATATTTTGTGTACACAGATCCTGATGGTGAAAATTTGGAAGGAATAACTTATAAAATGATTATTGTTCCTAAGTAGTTCGTGCCAACAAAAACTTTACAAGACATTTGGATAAAACCTTTTCAGTTTGGTACGCGCATCTGAGGAGGTAAACTGCCAGTCAGCGCCTTTCTGCGCCCGAAGTGTAACCTTATTTAAGATAGCAAGGAAAAGTGATTTTCAGCAAAAAAAGGCTGTTAAAAAAACTACAGAAAAAGTCTTGCGGTTAGAGAATTATGATGAAAAACTGTCGTTTCCGAGAACTTGCACACATAGCTTTCCCTTTACGAAAAACAAGAGTAATAAAATTATGCTGTCGCTTTTTACGCAGTTTCCCTGTAATAATGGTTATGCAGTCCCAAAAGCAATGGTTTCTGTTTAATCTGCCCATTGCCCTGACTTTGTTCCGGCGGGTCGTTAGGTATGCTCTTCAACCCAGTAAGGTAAAATAATGACGCGGATAAGCCATATGCGGTTTAAAAGCCCGCACCCAAGAGGATCGGTATATGAGAGTTACGCAGTGCAAAAGTGCAAGAGACCAATGGACCAATGGGTCTTACCTTTCTTTTTTGTCTTCAGGAAAGTACAGTTCTGTTAGATCAGAAACGGCTTTTAAAAACGACACATTTAAATCCTTCACGTAGCTCCTCATGTTTTCGCTACACATATCTTTCTGAAGGAAAAACTGATACGGTTCGACATTCAGGGCATTAGAAAGTTTAGCCAAAGATTTGGCGGAGATGCCTTTTTTGCAATTTTCAATATCATTGATAAAGTTGTGCGTAAGACCTGTAATAACCGAAAGGTCTAACTGCGAAATATTACGCATCTTTCTAAAACGCTTAATGTTACTGCTAACCAAATTATGTATATAGTTTTCATCAATTTTCTTAGTCATAAGTAACATTCTCATTTTTTAAAGGGAAATAAACAAACAACCGTTGGCGTATAAATTGTCGCTGTTGGAATTTGTCATGAAACGACACTAAATGCATTACTGACGAGAGCGCGCGGGGAATGATAATACGGAAAAGATTTCTCGCAGAGGTCGCAAAGACGCAGAGTCCTAGTCCGATTACTCCTCTTCATACTAATATATTATCTAAATACGAAAATCTTGAAAGTATAATGAAATTTTACAAACAACAACTTTGCGCCTCTGCGCCTTTGCGAGAGGTATTTCTTTCTGCTCTTTCGGAGACGCAAAGGCGCTGAGTCCTAGTCCGGTTACTCATCTTCATACATGATATATTATCTAAATACGAAAATCTTGAAAGTATAATAAAAATTTTACAAACAACAACTTTGCGCCTCTGCGAGAGGTATTTCTTCCGACTCTTCTCTAAATTCGGCCTATTAAATAAATGTGAATTCCCTATAGATTTTTTTTGTTAAATTTGATAAATTTTCCTTCTAGAGTAAAGCACCGTTCATATACGCGCCAATTATAGGGGGAGGAGATAATTATGGCAAAGACAAATGATTCAGAAAAGTCCAGAGGCAATCCTAACGCTTCAAGCGAGGAAAAAGCAAAAGCCCTGGAAGCGGCCCGCCTACAAATTGAAAAACAGTTTGGCGCGGGGTCATTGATTAAATTGGGGGCGCATAATGCCGCCTCTGGTATTGAAGTTGTGCCTTCAGGCTCTATTCTGCTTGATGAGGCGCTTGGAATCGGCGGCTATCCGCGCGGACGCATCATCGAGATTTTTGGACCTGAGTCTTCGGGAAAGACTACTCTGGCTCTGCACGCGATTGCCGAAGCCCAAAAACTTGGCGGAAATGCGGCGTTTGTGGATGCGGAACACGCGCTAGACCCTGTGTATGCTAAAAACCTTGGCGTAAACATCGACGAATTGTGGGTTTCCCAGCCGGATAACGGCGAACAGGCTATGGAAATTACCGAAAGCCTTGTCCGCTCGGGCGCGGTAGACGTAATCGTCGTGGACTCCGTAGCGGCGCTTACCCCTCAGTCGGAAATTGAGGGCGAAATGGGGGACGCGCAAATGGGAGCGCAGGCGCGACTTATGAGCCAGGCCCTGCGCAAACTTACCGCCACAATCGGTAAATCGCGCACGATTCTAATTTTCATCAACCAGATACGTATGAAGATTGGCGTCTTCTTCGGCAACCCTGAAACTACCACAGGCGGAAACGCGCTTAAATTTTATTCGTCTCTCAGGCTGGAAGTGCGGAAGACTGAAACAATCGAAGTGAGTAAAGATGCGGACGCGATCGGCAACAGGGTGCGCGTTAAAGTTGTAAAAAACAAGGTAGCCCCGCCTTTCCGCAGAACGGAAATGGAACTGATGTTCGGCAAGGGGATTTCCGCGATCGGCAGTTTGCTGGATTGCGCGGTAAAGTACGACCTTATCAAAAAAAGCGGCGCGTGGTATTCTTATAATGATGAAAAAATAGGGCAGGGCAAGGACAATACAAGAGAGTATCTTGAACAGCGCCCCGATTTTGCTAGGGAACTGGAAATTAAACTGCGAAAGACAATTTTTCCAGACAGGGAATTCCCTCAGTTTAAAACTGAAAAGGTTAAGGCGTCCAAGGAATCAAAACCAGCGCCGGAAATAAAACCTGAAGAATAAATTACAGCGGCGCTTATATGCCGGTATCTGCCATTAAAACGGCAGATATCAAAACGATAAGAGGCATTAAACGTCGCTTCTCTATATAAAACTAACAAAGGCGGTAAAAAATGAATAAAGAAAAAAAGAATACAGTGCTTATTGTTGATGACGAGCATGTAAACCTAAAAATTTTAACTCATATACTGGAAAATGAATACACAATTTATACAGCGCAAGACGGTATAAGCGCCATTAAAAAAGCAATGGAGGTTTCGCCCGATCTTATTTTACTGGATATTGTTATGCCGGAAGCGGACGGATACGAGGCCCTTACCATGTTAAAAAAATTGAAAGAAACACAAAATATACCTGTTATCTATATATCGGGTTTAGATCATACAGGTGAAGAAGAAAAAGGATTGGCGCTTGGCGCTGTTGACTATATTACAAAGCCGTTCAGCTCCAAAATATTAAGATTAAGAGTAAGACATCAGATTCAAATTATTAATCAAATGCGGACGATTGATCAATTAAAGAAAGACGAACCGCAGGAAACAGAACAATCTGCATAAGGGGAAAATATGAAAAAAGTTGCCGTTCTTATGGGAAGCGACAGCGATTTGCCTGTTCTGGAGCCGGTTTTCAAAAGGCTGAAAGATTTCGGCGTTCATTACGAGGCGCATATTATAAGCGCGCACCGCACTCCGGCTCTTGCCGCCGGTTTCGCTTCTGATGCGCGAGAAAACGGGTTTGGGGTCATTATCGCCGCGGCGGGAAAAGCCGCGCACTTAGCGGGCGTTGTAGCCGCGCACACGACTCTTCCGGTTATCGGTATACCTGTTAAATCTTCTACGCTTGACGGTCTTGACGCGCTGTTGTCGACGGTTCAGATGCCTTTGGGGATTCCCGTAGCTACGGTAGCAATCGACGGAGCCGACAACGCGGGTATTCTTGCAGTCCAAATTTTATCGCTGGAAGAAGACGCGCTCGCGGATAAACTTTCTAAAATGAAAACAGATATGACGGAACAGGTAATTGAAAAGGATAAAAAATTACAGGAGAAAATAAAATGAAAAAACTTGAACAGCTTTACGAAGGAAAGGCGAAAAAAGTTTTTGCGACCGACACCCCTCAACTTTTAATTGTCGATTACAAGGACGACGCTACGGCGTTTAACGGCGAGAAAAAAGGGACAATTGCTGGAAAGGGAGTTATAAACAACCGCGTTACCAACCACCTTATGAAACTTTTGGAATCAAAAGGAATTCCAACCCACTTTGTAGAGGAAATTTCTGAGCGCGAAACTGTGGTAAAAAGGGTAAAAATAATTCTGCTGGAAGTTATCGTGCGCAATATCGCGGCTGGTTCCCTTTCAAAAAGGCTTGGGATTCCAGAAGGCACAAAGCTCGCGTCCACCGTTCTTGAATACTGCTACAAGGACGATGCGTTAGGCGATCCAATAGTCAACGATTATCACATCGTGGCGCTGAATCTTGCCACAAAAGCGGAACTGGAAAAAATTGCGGACTATTCGTTTAAAATCAATCAGATACTGTCCGACTACCTTAAGGATTTGGGCATAGAGCTTATTGATTTTAAACTTGAGTTCGGACGCACAAGCGATGGAACGATTGTTCTCGCAGACGAAATATCTCCCGACACCTGCCGTTTCTGGGACAGCAAGACCGGAGAAAAACTTGACAAAGACCGCTTTCGCAGAGATATGGGCGGGGTAGAGGATGCTTACAAAGAAATATTGAAAAGACTGCTTGGAGAATAAAATGCTGGAAGGCCTGCAGGAAAAGTGCGGAGTATTTGGAATATACTCTAATGATACAAACTCCGATGTAACGGCGAAGGCATATCTTTCGCTTTTTGCGCTTCAGCACCGGGGGCAGGAAAGTTGCGGTATTGCCGTCTGCAACGAAGGGATTATGCAGTACCATACCGATCTTGGGCTTGTTCCCGACGTTTTCACGAGGGAAACGCTGGAAAAACTGGGGAAGGGCAATATGGCTGTCGGCCACGTGCGCTATTCAACAGTAGGGCAAAAAAGCAGGGCGAACGCCCAGCCGCTTGTCGTAATGCACATCAAAGGCAGTATGGCGATAGCGCATAACGGAAACATAACCAACGCCGCGGAACTTCGTGAAAAACTGGAGTTGGACGGCGCTCTGTTTCATTCTACAAATGACACGGAAATTATCCTGCACATAATCACGAAAAAAAGAATACAGGCGCAGTCAATTGAGACAGCGATCGAACAGGCGATGTTTGAAATACAGGGCGCGTACTCGCTTGTAATAATGTCGCCAAGCAAGTTAATCGCCGTGCGCGATCCTTGCGGTTTCCGGCCGCTTTGCATGGGGTCTTTGGGAAAAGATTTTGTGTTTGCCTCGGAAAGTTGCGCGTTAGACAGTGTCGGCGCGAAATTTATCCGCGACATAGAACCAGGGGAGATTGTTATAATCGACGGCGACGGGCCGCGAAGTATAAAAACCCACTGCGGGAAACATGGCGGAATGTGCATTTTTGAATTTATCTATTTTGCGCGCCCCGATTCTGTAATTGAAGGGGCGAGCGTACACACTGCGCGCCAGAGGGCAGGCTCTTTTCTGGCTCTTGAACACCCTGTTCAGGCTGACGTCGTTTTCGGAGTGCCTGATTCCGGTCTTGACGCCGCGCTTGGCTATTCGCGCCAGTCGGGTATTCCTTACGGAGTAGGCTTTATAAAAAACCGTTACATAGGGCGCACGTTCATTCAGCCTTCTCAGGAAGAGCGCGACCGTTCCGTGCGCATAAAACTTAACACGATAGAAGCCACAATTAAAGACAAGCGCGTCGTTTTAATCGAAGACTCCATAGTGCGCGGAACTACAATGAGAAGGATCGTAAAACTGGTGCGCGAATCAGGCGCGAAAGAAATCCATTTGCGTATATCGTCCCCGCCCTTTGTAAATCCATGCTATTTTGGAATCGACATAGACAGCCGTGATAATCTTATCGCCTGCAAGATGAACATTCAGGAAATCCGCGAATATCTTGGCGCGGACAGTCTCGGTTACCTTTCTGTGGATAATGTTACAAAAATAGCGCAAAACGCAAAATGTAACTTTTGTAGCGGCTGTTTCAGCGGGAAATATCCAGTGCCTGAACCAGCGCCTTTTGCGAAAAATAAATTTGAACACAAAATAGGCAGGGTTGTAAATTAACATGCAAAACAGTTACAGCGAAAGTTACAAGAACTCGGGAGTGGACGTAACCGCAGGTTACCGCGCCGTTGAATTGATGAAAAAACATGTTCTGCGCACAAAGATTCCAGGCGTTATTGATGAAATCGGCGGTTTTGGCGGGCTATTCGCCCTTCCGAAGGGCTATGCTGAACCTGTGCTTGTTTCCGGCACGGATGGAGTAGGTACGAAATTAAAAATAGCAATGTTAGTTGACAAGCATGACACTGTGGGAATCGACTGCGTGGCGATGTGCGTTAACGACATAATCTGCGCGGGCGCGAAGCCGCTTTTTTTTCTTGATTATATAGCGTTAGGCAAAAATATTCCCGAAAAAGTTGAACAGATAGTCGCAGGTGTCGCCGAGGGCTGTGTGCAGGCAGACTGCGCCCTTGTAGGCGGAGAAACCGCCGAACACCCTGGAATAATGGCGGAGAACGAATATGATATTGCGGGGTTTTCCGTAGGCATAGTAGAAAGATCAAAAATACTTGACAAGAACTCTGTTAAATCAGGCGATGCGGTTATAGGAATAGCGTCATCCGGCGTTCATTCCAACGCTTTTTCCCTTACGCGCAAAGTTTTTGGAATAGACGGCGATATTAGCGTGCTTGAAAGGCGCTTTACGGAGCTTGGCTGTACATTGGCGGAAACTCTTTTAACTCCCACAAAAATTTATGTTAAGCCAATTCTGGAACTTTTAGAAAAAGTAAACGTACGCTCATTATGCCACATAACGGGAGGCGGCTTTTACGAGAACATTCCGCGCGCCTTCGGCGATGATGTGGGGGCCGTTATTCAAAAAAGCGCGATAAAAATTCCGCCTGTTTTTAACATTATTGCGGAGATGGGAAAAATCCCCGAAAGAGATATGTTTAACACTTACAATATGGGTATAGGAATGTGCGCAATTGTTCCGCCGCAAAACGCGGATTCAGCCGTGCGCATCCTGCGCGAGTTGGGTGAATCTGCGGACGTAATCGGAGAGATAAAAAGCGGCGTAACGGGAGTTGTTATAGAATGACGCGCATTGCCGTCCTTGTAAGTGGCGGCGGCACTAACCTTCAGGCTCTTATTGACGCGCGCGAAGGGGAAAAGCTGGCGGACGGGGAGCTTTCGCTTGTTATCTCATCAAGGGCGGGCGTTCAGGCGCTGGAACGCGCGCAAAAAGCGGGAATAAAAACCCTAACGGTAGAAAGAAAAAAGTTTTCCGCTCTTGAAGATTTTGACACCGCCATTTCCTGTGCGTTATCCGAAGAAAAAATAGACCTTGTAGTTCTTGCGGGGTTTTTGTCAATACTGGGAAAGAAAACGCTGAAACTTTTTAAAGACCGCATAATAAACGTTCATCCTGCCCTGATACCGTCTTTTTGCGGAAATGGATTTTACGGTCTTCGTGTTCACGAGGAAGTTCTTAAAAAAGGCGTAAAAGTAACCGGGGCTACAGTCCACTTTGTGAACGAAATCGTGGACGGCGGCAAAATTATTCTTCAAAAAGCTGTGGACGTTCTGCCGGACGATACGCCAGAAATATTACAACAGCGTGTTATGCGCGAGGCGGAATGGACGCTCCTTCCCAAAGCCGTGGCTATGTTTTGCAAAGGGGAAATAAAATGAAAGTTTTAGTCATAGGTAGCGGAGGCAGGGAACACGCGATAATAAAGACGCTGAAAAAAGACGAACGCATAAGTAAAATTTACGCGGCTCCGGGAAACGGCGGAATAAGCCTTGATGCGGAATGCGTGCAGATTAAGGCTGTGGATATTCCGAATATGACCGGGTTCGCCGTACAAAATAAAATTGACTATGTTGTCGTCGCCCCCGATGATCCGCTTGTACTTGGAATGGTTGATGCGCTTAACGCAAAAGGCATCCGCTGTTTCGGGCCGGACAAAGAGTCCGCGCGCATAGAGGGCAGTAAGGTCTTCGCTAAAAATTTAATGAAAAAATACGGTATACCGACTGCGGAGTACGAAACATTTTCCGATCCTGAAAAAGCGGCGGAATATTTAAAACGGGATAATCAGTCTTTTCCGGCGGTGATAAAGGCGGACGGTCTTGCGTTAGGCAAAGGCGTAATAATAGCGGAAAATCTTACGCAGGCATTGGATGCGGTAAATTCAATAATGAAGGAAAAAAAATTCGGCGACAGCGGAAGAAGTATAGTAATTGAGGAATTTTTGACTGGACCGGAAGTTTCCGTTCTTGCCTTTACGGACGGAAAAACAGTCGTGCCGATGATTTCATCAATGGATCATAAACGCGCTTTTGACGGCAACACAGGTCCTAATACTGGCGGCATGGGCGTAATCGCGCCTAATCCCCATTACACGAGGGAAATTGCCGAGACGTGCGAAAAAACGATTTTTCTTCCGACAATCAGGGCGATGAAAGAAGAAGGCTGTCCCTTCAAAGGCTGTCTGTACTTCGGGCTTATGCTCACAAAGCGCGGACCCGCCGTTATTGAGTATAACTGCCGTTTTGGGGACCCGGAAGCGCAAGCGGTACTTCCTTTGCTTGAAACAAGCCTATTTGAAATAATGTCGGCAGTTACGGACGGCACGCTTTCCGAAACTTATATTCGCTGGAAAAACGCACATTGCGCCTGCGTAATACTCGCTAGCGGGGGATATCCGGACTCTTATAAAACAGGTTTCGCCATCACAGGGCTTGCCGGGGCAGAAAACTGCGGTGCGCAGGTTTTCCATGCCGGAACTGAATACAAACAGGCGGAAAACACGTTTTACACAGCCGGAGGCCGTGTTTTGGGCGTAACTGCGCTTGCACCGGCTATTGAAAACGCGCTTGAAAAGGCGTACAAAGCTGTGCAATTTATCAATTTTGAGGGAATTCACTACCGCAAGGACATCGGAAAATACTAAAGCGGGGATTTACATATTTCAATTTATAGATAATAATTAAAGCAGGGTGTTTTTTATATGAAACGTAGTCTTTTTTTGTTTATTCTCTGTTTCCTTGTTTTTTCAAGCCTATGCCTATACGCGCAGGAATATGATAATCAGGCGTTAAGGTATTTAAAAAGCGGCTTGTTAAACCTTATGAACGGCAATTATAAAAAAGCAATCGAAGAATGTAACAAGGTAATAAGGATCGATCCTGATTCAGCGGTTACTTATGTCTTACGCGCAAGGGCATATTTTGAATTAGGCGATATTGACAGGGCGATTGCGGACAGTACTCAGGCTATAAAACGCGACAAGGAAAACATAGGGGCATATTTAATCCGTGGCAACGCTTACGGAAAAAAAGGCGATCTGGAAAGGGCAATCGCGGACTGGAACGCGATATTAAAGATTAACCCGGATTTTGACGACGCAAAATTGAATATCGAAAAAGCGGGCTTACAGCGGGGTTTTTAATGTATGGCAAATATTCCTTTTTACGCTGAGGGGTTAAAATTTTCCTGTAAACGCTGTTCATCGTGCTGTCGTTATGAATCCGGCTTTGTATTTCTCTCAAAAAACGATCTTAAAAAACTGACATCGCGGACAAAAATGGACAATATTAGTTTTATAGACACTTATTGCAGGTGGGTGATAGATTGGCAGGGGAAAGAGGTTCTTTCGCTAAAGGAAAAAAGCAATAAAGACTGTATTTTTTGGGATTCAGGCTGTATGATATATTCTGCGCGTCCGCTTCAGTGCGTTACTTTTCCGTTTTGGGAAAATGTAATTTCTTCGGCATATAACTGGAAAACAGCGGCCTCCGGTTGTCCTGGAATTAATACAGGAGAACTGCATAGCGGAACAGAAATAGGACAATATTTGGAATTGCGTACGTCGGAACCGATTGTATACAGGGGGAGCGAGCTATGAATATCCGTTTTTGGGGAGTACGCGGTTCTCTTCCTGCGCCGATAACCCCCGAGCGCGTTAAAAGTAAAATATCCGCAATTATAGAGCAGATAACGCCCGAAGACATAATAAACGCCGAATGCAGGGAACGTTTTTTGGCCGAGCTTCCCCCGTGGCTTTTTGGAACCGTAGGCGGAAACAGCCCATGCGTAACCGTAGACTTCGGAGATGCAAAAGAATGTATTATTTTTGACTGTGGTACGGGTATTCGTGAATTTGGAATGTCTCAGATAAAAGATGGACGTAACTCAGCTCAATACTATATTTTTCTTTCGCACTTTCACTGGGATCATATACAGGGACTGCCGTTTTTCGGTCCAGGGTATAACCCGTCCGTGGCGATGAATTTTTACACGCCTTTTGAAAATATCGAAAAATTATTAAGCGGACAAATGGTAGGCCCGTATTTTCCGATTGGGCTTGACGCTATGGGGGCGAGGAAAACTTTTAACCAGCTTACGGGTAAAGTAAATGTCGCTGGTAAGACTGTAAGTTATAAAAGAATGAACCATCCCGGCGGTTCTTACGCATATTGCGTCAACGATAACGGCAAACGGATAATTTATTCTACGGATACGGAGCTTACCTCGGACGATTTTCAAAAAACGGAAGAAAACGTTTCTTTTTTTAAAAACGCCGACATGATTATTATCGACTGCCAGTATACGCTTGGCGAGGCTATTGAAAAATATAATTGGGGACACAGCGCGTTCAGCCTTGCCGTAGACTTTGCGGCTAACTGGGGAATTAAGCGCATGGTTATGTTCCACCACGATCCTTCCTATGATGATCATAAACTTTACGGGATACTGCAATCCGCAAGGTGGTATCTGGAAAGAATGAACATAAAGGGAATTGAACTGACTCTTGCCTATGAAGGTCTGGAAATTTCCATATAAGTATTAAATATGCGCCAGCCGTCGTCAAAAAAAGAAAAGCGTAAACATTTTCCGCGTTTATTGATATTTATCACAGTATTAATCGCGCTCTTTCTTATGTTAACTCCTGTTTTACTCGGCGCTTTTATGTATTTTAACGCGCCTGCTGTGCCAAAAGAGGAAAGCGTCATATCCGATCTTCGTATTTCACCTCCCGATGGAATAACAAAAACAGATGACGGCGCTTATTACATTGAGATACGCAAAGGAGAAAGCGCCCAATCGGTAGGAAGGCGGCTTGAAAGGGCGGGGCTTATAAAAAACAGGTACTTTTGGAATTTAATCTGCCGTTTTAATAAAGAGCAGATAAAAACAGGCACATACCGCATTGAAATTCCCGCGAGCCAGATTGCAATAAGGCGTATTTTTGTTTTGGGCAGGCAAATTCTTTACAGGGTAACAATACCGGAAGGGGTAACGCTAAAAAAAACCGCCGCTATTCTTGAAGAAGCCGGCATTTGTTCCGCGCAGGATTTTCTTGACGCGGCAAAAGAGCCGTCCGTACTTGCGCGTTACGGAATACCCAACGCCACAATGGAAGGTTATCTTTTTCCCGACACCTACCTGTTTCCGTCAGAATATCCGGCGGAGCGGGTTATTATTTCCATGGCGAATACATTTTTCGAGAAAATAAAAAAGGTTGAACCTTCTTTTATCAGTTTGACCCACGCTGAATTTAATGAAAAAGTGGTTCTCGCGTCCATTATCGAACGAGAATACAGGGTAGAAAGCGAAGCGCCGCTTATGGCTGGCGTTTTTTACAACCGTCTTAATATAGGCATGGCGCTTCAATCCTGCGCAACCGTCGAATATATAATTACGGAAATACAGGATAAGCCCCATCCTCCGGTGCTTTTTAACAGAGACCTTGAAATACGCAGTCCGTACAACACATACCTTGTCCCAGGTCTTCCTCCAGGACCTATTTCCGCTCCCGGGGAAGTTGCCCTTAAAGCGGCGTTTTTCCCTGAAAAAACAGGATATTTTTATTTCCGTCTGGAAGACCCAAAAAGCGGCAGGCATTACTTTTCGGCCACGTTAGATGAACATATCAAAGCGGGCCAGCTCGTGCCGAAAGGCCGCCTGTAAACGGAAGGCGCATGGCTTTAATATCAAAGACAACTATTCAGGAAGTAAATAACCGCCTTGACGCTATTTCCGTAGTGGGCGAATATGTCAGCCTTGAAAAAAAAGGCGGACGCTGGTGGGGCAGGTGTCCTTTCCACGCCGGCGGACAGGAAAAAACCCCGTCTTTCAAAGTTGATCCCGATCTTAAAATGTACCACTGTTTCGGTTGCAGTAAGGGCGGAAGTGTTATCAGCTTTATCATGGAAATGGAAAAAATTTCCTATCCCGAAGCTATAAAAAGCCTTGCGCGCAAAATAGGCATAGAGATCATTTATGAAGAAGGCGGCGCGCAGGAAGAACAGGACACTTCGCAAAAGGAAGAACTATATGAATTGTACCGAAGAACAACAGTAACATTTACGCATTTTCTCCTTGAAAAACAGGAAGGGAGTAGCGCGCTGAACTATATTAAATCAAGAGGTTTTTCGCGTGAAATGATCGATCGTTTTAAACTTGGTTTCTCTTCGCCCGACCGTGATTTTTTGCATAAGTTTTTAATCTCAAAAGGCTACTCGGACGCTTTTCTTGAAAAGTCGGGGCTGTTTTCCTCGCGTTATAAAAACCTGCCGCTTTTTACCGGAAGGCTCATGTTCCCAATCGCCGACAGGCAAGGCAGAATTTCCGCTTTTGGCGGCAGGGCTTTACCGGGCGTTCTGCAAAGCGACGGCAAAGAGCCGCCCAAATACATAAATTCCCCGGAAACTGAAATCTACAAAAAAGGGCAAACCCTTTACGCCCTCGATCTCGCCCTTCCCGCGATAAGACAGACAAAAACGGTATACCTTGCGGAAGGGTACATGGACGTTATCGCCCTTCATCAGGCGGAAGTTACAAACGCGGTAGCTCCCCTTGGGACGGCGTTTACGGAAGATCAGGCCGCCCTTTTGCGGCGCTGGGCGGATAAAATCGTACTTGTTTTTGACACTGATTCTGCGGGCGAAAAGGCGGCGTACAAGGCGATTATCACCTGCCGTAAAAACGCGCTTTCCTGCGAGATTTGCCAAATACGGCGGGGGTTAAAAGAGGAAATTCCGCAGTCCGCTACGGAAAAATTTAAAGACCCCGCCGATATTTTGCAAGAATTTGGTCCCAAGATATTGAATAAAGTTGTTAATTGTACTATAAATGACTTTGAGTACCTTGTTTCGCACAGCAGATTACAGTATAAAGCGGAAGACGGCGGTATAAACCGCGCGGCGGAATTTATGTTTCCGTATTTGGACGCGCTTGATACTGAAGTTGAACGGGATAACGGTATTTCTCTTGTAGCGGACGCTTTCAGAATAGAGCGTAACGCCGTTCAAGACGATTATCACAGATGGAAGAAGGAAGGACGTTCGCGGCAGTTTCAGGAAAGGTCAAAACAAACTGATGTTTTGCAGGATAAGCCGGTTAAATCGAATGTTGAACTTTCCCTTCTTACCGCTGTGGCTCTAAATATGACGCTGTATCAGGAATTCCGCACAGCGCTGGAGATTAAGGAGATTGATGATCCTTCTGCAAAGGAACTTTTTGTCGCAATGGAGGAATGTTATATCCATGAAGAAAGCGGCATTGATTCTTTGCTTGCAAGGATTAAAAACGAACAGCTTAAAAAATTTATTGCCGAACGGGGGGCTTCTGCGGAATTTAACTCCGGTTACGCAAGGCGTCTTATGGAGGACGGAATAAAAAAGATCAAAATAAAAAAACTCCGTAAGAGAGTTGTAGAAATAGGCGCGGAAATGAGGGACAGCGAACGTTCAGGCGCTGAAATTAACCTTGATGAACTTCTTGCCGAAAAGAAGTCCATTGATTCGCAAATTCGTAAACTTGAAGGAAGATAATTGATGTTAAATTTTGCAAAGATGATACACAAAAAAAGTTCTCCCCTTATAAAACATTTTTCAAAAAAATCCGTACGCATGATGCAGTTTAAGTCCAAAACGGAATCAGCCTCGAATAATATTAACGGTAATTCGCAAACGGACGCCGATCTGCTTTCTGCTTCTGATTCAGCTGTCGCCAAATTGCTTGAGTACGCAAAAGAGAAAAAAATTCTTTCGTATGAGGAACTTTCGGATTTTCTTCCTGAGCATATCACTAACACTGATAAGATTGAACAGGTTCTTGCCCTGCTGGAAGCCAACAGTGTCCAGCTTATAGAAGAAGACAACACGTCGGAAGATGACGAAAGCGAAGACAGTAAAAACGCAAAAAATTCCAAGAAACGTACGGCTACTAGCGATAAGGAAACGTCACTTGTTGACGATCCCATAAGACTGTACCTTCGTGAAATAGGAAGAGAACATCTTTTAACGGCGGAACAGGAAATTGAGCTTTCCAAAAAAATGGAAGAAGGGGAAAACATTATCAAGGGAGTGATAAAAAGATCAGGCATGATAATACCTGAATTTTATCAAATAGCCCAAAAAGCATTTGCGAAAAAAGACATGAAGGAAATGAATTTTTCCAAAAAAGAAATAACTGAATATATGACCGAGTGCCGTAGGCTCAATCAGTTTTACAAAGACACGTTACGCGCAATCATGACAGATTTAAGAAGCTATATTGATTTAAAAATGCATTTAATTTCCAAGGACACGGATTATCTTGAAGACAAGGAATGTTCGGCTATCCGCAAGCGTATAATGAGGTCTTTAAAAAATATCCATATTCACCCGGACGAAATACTGTCTTTTTCAGAAAAATTCCTTCAGGCTTCAAAAAAGATCAAGCGTTATATTAAAGAGCAGGAACGTCTTGAAAAACATCTGAAAGTCGCCTCCCTTAAGGAACTTCGCACGCTGGGACGCTATCTTACAATAAAAGACGAGCGAGAAAGGGTAGAAGCGGAACTTGGACTTTCTTCCGATGAAATCAAGGAAAAAATTAAACTTATTCAGGTTACTCAAAAGAAATTAAGAACGCTGGAAGCCGAATTTGAGGAAACTACCGATAACATTAATCAGATGGCGAACGAAATACAGCATGGCAGAATAATGATGAAGAACGCAAAAGACAGGCTTATAAGGGCAAACTTAAGGCTTGTAGTTTCTATCGCTAAAAAGTACACGAACAGGGGACTCCATTTCTTTGATCTTGTTCAGGAAGGCAACATTGGTCTTATCAAGGCGGTAGAAAAATTTGAATATCAAAAAGGATTTAAATTTTCGACTTACGCTACTTGGTGGATCAGGCAGGCGATTACCCGCTCCATTTCCGATCAGGCAAGGACTATCCGCGTTCCGGTACACATGATCGAACAGATTAACAAAGTTGTCCGCGAATCAAGACAGCTCCTTCAGTCTTTGGGGCGCGAACCCACGGACGAGGAAATTGCCGAAAAACTGGGCTGGACCGCTTTGCGGGTAAAATCCGTAAAGAACGTGGCGCGCGAGCCTATCAGCCTTGAAACCCCTATAGGCGAAGAGGAAGATTCGTTGTTAGGTGATTTTATAGAGGATAAAGACGTTGAAAATCCAGCTAACCAGACCGCGTTCACGCTTCTTCAGGAACAGCTTGGCGGGGTCCTTTCGACCCTTCCGGCGCGCGAGCAGGAAGTGCTTAAAATGCGCTTCGGTCTTGACGACGGCTATTCGCTTACGCTTGAGGAAGTGGGCTTGTATTTTAACGTAACCCGTGAAAGGATAAGGCAGATAGAGGCAAAAGCGTTGCGCCGTCTGCGGCATCCGAAAAGAAGCAGGCGCTTAAAAGATTATTTAGACCATTAAGGAGGGAACATGGTAACCGAAAAAGACCTTGAAAAACTGCGTTCGTTACAGGATATTATTTACGAGAAAATTAATCTGGAAAAGAGTATTCATGAAATTCCAAAGCTTTTAGGAACTCAGACTGAACTTCTTACAAGGCTGAAAAAAACCTTTATAGAAAAAAATCATGAGTACGAAAAAATAAAGGGTGAAGAAGGCGAATTTAAAAACAAATTGATCGAGGCGGAATCGGCAAGAGAAAAAGCGGAAAAGAATATGGACGCGATAAGTACTCAGCGCGAGTATGAGGCGCTGGACAAGGAAATCCGCGACGCTTCTGAAAAAGAACAGCAGTACCGCAAGGATTTACAGCAAAGGGAGCGTCTTCTTGTAGAACTTGACGAGCAGATTAAACAGCATACGGCGCTTATTGAACAGCAGGAAGCGGAGCTTGAAGACCGCAGAAAAAAGATCGAGGCGGAAATCGCGGAAAAACAAAAACAGATAGATTCGCTTAAGAAAAAAGAAGAAAAACTTACTGAAAATCTTGATTCCGAAATGGTCTTTAAGTTTGAGCGCATTATCAATAATAAGATGGGTATTGGAATTGTAGCTATTAAGGGAAATGTCTGCATGGGCTGTCATATGATTCTTCCTGTTCAATTTGCGAACAAAGTTCATCTTGGCGAGGAATTTGTATTTTGCCCTTATTGTTCGCGCATTCTTTATTATGAGGAATCCGCCGAAGGCGACGAAGACTTCTTTAACACCGACGACATGGGCGCTCTTTCCGATCTGGACGAAACGGAAGACGAAGAGTACGATGAAGAAGATGATGAAGAGGAAGAAATCGTAAATATTGATTCCGAAGAATAGGGAAGGTTTTTTTACCGCGAATCGCATATTTTTGGAACGCTCATGGATTTTTAAAGTTCCGCCGTATGCGGTGTTTTTGTGTAACCATGCACTTTTTGCGCGCAAAAAAATGCGTACGGAGCAGGATGCGGGAGTGAGCAAAGCAAAAACTCTCCTTGCGGGAACCACGAGCGTTGTTGATTCATGGTAAATTAGGATTTGAATAATATCATTAAATATGCTAATATAATTTTACGATGAACCAGGCCGCCGCTCAACGCTTGTTTTTTACAGGTATTGGGAGGAAAGTCCGGGCTCCGCAGGGCATGATGCCGGGTAACGCCCGGGCTCCGTTAATTCGGAGACAGACAGCGCCACAGAAAATATACCGCCCCGCCTGACCACTAAAACGCATAGGCAATGTTGTTTAAACTTATAATTTTTTTATGCGTTTTAGTGGTCAGGCGGAGTAAGGGTGAAAAGGCGGGGTAAGAGCCCTCCTCGGCATTGGCAACAGTGCCGGCAAGATTCCGGCTACGCCGGAAAAAGGCAAGCCTCATCAGGAGCAAAGTCAAATATGCGCTGTAACCGGTTCGCCGGTTACGCCGGCTGACCCGCCGGTTAAACGCGGGTAGACTGCTAAAAAGGGGCCGGAAACGGCTTTTTTAGACAGATGGCGGCATTTTTACAGAACCCGGCTTATGGTTCATCGTTTTTTTTTTCAATATTATGGGGTTAAAAACACCTGTTTTCATTGACACTTTGTTAAATTTCCTATTTAATAATATTAAAGTAGATGTTTAGCAGTAAAATCAGGTCTCGTTCTGGGCGACATATATACCGTCTCAACAAAATCCGTAAGTTTACGGTTATTTTTATATTAATTTTTGCAGTCGGCATTACTACGCTTATTGTTTCGGGCTTTCAAAACAGGGTAAAAAACAACAAGAGGGAACTTTTGCGTATCTGGAACGCAGGTAATTACGAACAGGCGTATGAAATTAGTAAGAATGCGCTGAATGAGAAACCTGTGGATTATTTTCTTTTAACAACAAACGGTTTTTCCGCTTATCAATGGGGAATATCGCAGATTAACAATCATAATACGCTTACTTATATTAACGACTGTATAAGATCATTAAGAAAAGCAATACTTTTAAGAATTTCTTCTAAAGACGCGCGCGTTTTTTATGTTCTTGGAAAAGCGTACAGTTATAAGGGACCGGAATATTCCGATCTTGCGGTAAAGTATCTGGAAATGGCGGATAACCTTAACTATTCAGCGCAGGATATTCCCGAGTATCTTGGACTTGCGTACGCCGCCGCCGGAGATTACCGCAATAGCGTATCGGCGTTTACGAAAGCGTTTAACAAAGGTTCGGTCTCGGATAATTTATTAATGTCAATAGCGCGTTCATATATGGGAATGGGAGAATACGATATGGCGGTAAGTTATCTTAAGCGCTGTACCGAGCTTTCGCCGGATTCTAAATCGGTATTTGCCGCCCGTCTGCTTCTGGCGGAAGTTTATATACATTCAGGCGATCATAGCGGAGCCCAGGCGCAATATTTAAGTATACTTGATGAATACGGAGAAAACGCCGAAGTCCGTTATCAACTTGGAGAGTTGTTTAACCTTATAGGCGATACGACGCGGGCGCGCGCCGAATGGAGAATCGCATACAGACAAGACCCGGCCCATACGAAGGCAAGGGCGCGTCTTAATATTTAGGTATTTGCGCACAAATTAGTTGGAGGTAGTATGTTTGGCAATCTTTCGTCAGATCTCGGCATTGATTTAGGGACATGTAACACGCTTATTTATATTAAGGGGAGAGGTGTTGTCTTAAACGAACCGTCGGTTGTAGCAGTTGAACGCGGCACAAAAAAAATTGTCGCGGTTGGAGCCGATGCAAAACGTATGTTATGGAAAACGCCGGAAAATATTATCGCCATAAGACCTATGCGCGACGGGGTAATAGCTGATATAGAATCAACCGAAAAAATGATCCGTTATTTTATACTTCGTGTTTTTCCGCGTTACCGTTTCTTAAAACCGCGGATGGTTATTGGTATTCCATCCTGCATTACAGAAGTTGAAAGGCGCGCCGTGGAAGAAAGCGCGTATAAGTCAGGCGCGAGGGAAGTATATGTTATCGAAGAAAGCCTTGCCGCCGCAATCGGCGCTGATATTCCGATAAGAGAACCGGCCGGTCACATGATATGCGACATAGGCGGCGGCACTTCTGAAATTTCAGTAATTTCACTTGGAGGCATGGTTGTTACAAGCGCTATCCGTATAGGCGGGGACGAATTTGACGAAGCGATAATTAAGCATATACGAAGCGTTCATAACCTTGTAATCGGCGAACAAATGGCTGAAAAGTTAAAAATAGAAATTGGAAACGCTTCGCCGGATAAGACCATCGAAAAATTGGAGGTAAAGGGAAACGACGCCATTACCGGTCTTCCGCGCCGTCTTGAAATTGATTCCGTAGAGGTAAGGGAAGCGCTTAAAGACCCGATAACGGCGATAATCGACGAAATAAAAGCGGTCTTTGGCAAGACGCCGCCGGAACTTGCCGCCGATATTGTAGATCGCGGCATTGTAATGACAGGCGGCGGCTCCATGTTAAAAGGGCTTGATAAACTTATTGCGAAAGAAACGGGAGTTCCGGCGATTATAGCTGATAACCCCGAACTCTGCGTCGCTTTAGGGGCCGGTAAATATTTTGACTACATGAAGGGCTCGGAACTTACAAAAAATATTTATGATAAATTAAACGGTTAATTATGCGGCAGGGATTCTTTAATGAATTCAATTCCGGCGCGTTATTTCAAAAAGGCGGCGGAAAATCACATGGGACAGTATTAAATTCGTCTTTTTATGTTTTTGTATCGCTTGTTATAATATCAATTTTACTTTTAATGTTTTCCGGCGGCAATTTTATTTTTCATTTTAAAAACGCGGGTTTGTCTCTTTTTTCAGGCGTCAGGGGAAGTCTTTACGAAATGTCCTCTTTTGTTTCAAGGACTGTTCTTTCCGTAAAAGAACTTGCGGATTTAAGAAAAGAATACGCCGAATTAATAAAACGCCTTGAACGTTATGAGGAACTTGAACGCAGTAACGCGGAAATATACCAGGAAAATATCCGTCTTCGTGAACAGCTGGGTTTTGCGCAAACTCTGCGTTACAAACGGATTCCGGCGCAGATTTCAGGCCGCGATCCAAATAATCTTTTTTCCGCTGTGGTAATTAACAAGGGCAGTTTTGCAGGTGTTACGCGCGATATGATCGTAGTGGCATGGCAAGACGGTACGCAGGCGCTTGTGGGAAAGGTAATACAAATAGGCGCTCTCGAAAGCCTTGTTATGCCCATATTTGACAACAACCTGCATATTTCCTCGCGCCTGTCTGTTACGCGCTATGAGGGAATTGTCGAGGGACACGGAAATCAGGAATCTCCGCTTTTAATGCGTTTTGTGCCAAAACGCGCGCGGGACGAAATAAATATCGGAGATATTGTCGTTTCAAGCGGAATGGGAGGCGTGTTTCCGGCGGAAATAAACATAGGACGGGTCAACGGAATATTTTCGCCTGAATATGAAACAACTTTGGAAATAGAAGTAATGCCCATGATCGATTTTTCAAGACTGGAGTACGTTTATTTAATAGAGAGGGAAATTCCCGCTGATACAGGATTAACAGATGATTAGAAATATTATTTGGACAATAATCCTTGCCATAATCGCGGGTATATTACAATCCACAGTGCTTGGAAACATAGCGCTTTTCGGCGCAGTTCCTGATTTGGCTTTATGCATTGTTGTTTATTCAGCCTATGTAAATGGAACCATGACAGGTCAGCTTTCAGGTTTTTTATCAGGTCTACTGCTGGATTTTCTTTCTGCGGCTCCTCTTGGGCTTAATTGTCTTATCCGTACAATTATAGGCGCGGTTACGGGACTTTTTAAAGGCGCGTTCTTTCTTGATGTGTTTTTTCTGCCGCTTATTCTTTGCGCTTTGGCGACAATAGCAAAAGCCTTAATTTTATTTTTACTTAATCTTATAATGGGGCAAATAGTGCCGGTTTATTCGCTTTTTTCGGCGTTGTTTTGGGTCGAGTTTGGTCTTAATTCTTTAAGCGCTCCTATTTTATTTTTTATTTTAAAGCATTTTAAATTCATTACGCCGGGGCGAAATTAGTATGACGGAAGATCAAGGATGGCGCGTTACAGTATTTAAAGCTTTTTTAGTTATGCTTTTTGCCGTTTACAGCATAAAACTTTTCAGTATGCAGATATTGTCAGGAGACGTATACTTGACGCGCGCCCAGGACATTTCGCGCAGAACATTTGTAATTCCGGCGCAACGCGGAGAAATATATGACAGGAATTACACAAAACAGCTTGCGATGAACAAAGATTCTTTTGCGGTAAGTATTACTCCGGCCGAAGTTCCGCGCGGCAGTATGGAAACAGTTGTTAACGCCGTTTCCTCAATTACAGGCATTCCGGCCGATGAAATAAACGCAAAAATGCCGAAACAGTACCTGCAGTTTTTTCAGCCTGTGGAAATTGCCGCCAATGTCCCGTTTACAACCATTGCCGCCCTTGCCGAAAGAAAAAACACCCTTCCCGGAGTTTCATGGCAGAGTAAGCCTGTACGCAATTACGCTGATTCTGGAAGCCTCTCTCATATTTTAGGTTATGTAGGGGATATTACGCGCGATGAGCTGACGTCACTTTACAATCATGGATATAAACAGGGAGATGTTATCGGAAAATCGGGGATTGAAAAACAATACGACGAGCTTTTAAGGGGAAAGGAAGGCAGGGAAATAAGAACGGTTGATGTCAGCGGCAGGCGCATCGCGGGGCGTGAAAATGTGCGCGTCCATCCCGAAACGGGAAAAAATCTTGTTTTGACAATAGACGCGAATCTTCAAACGCTTGTAGAAAAGGCGCTGGGACCGCGGATTGGAACGGTTCTTGTTATGCGCCCTTCGACAGGGGAAATACTAGCGATGGTTTCCTATCCGTGGTACGACCCCAATATTTTTACAAACGATCCCGGTTCCGGTTACAGGGCGCTTGCGGACGATCCCAACAAACCTTTATTAAACCGCGCAATTCAGTCAAGTTACGCCCCCGGCTCAACTTTTAAAATTGTGCTTTCAACAGGCATATACTCGGAAAAAACATTTTCACCCGAACAGACAATTCTTTGTCAGGGAGTTCTTAATTTTGGAAACCGCGACTGGTTGTGCCATATTAAACGTCCCGGACACGGCAGGTTAAACCTTCACAACGCTCTTGCGCAGTCGTGTAACATATATTACATGACGGCTGGCAGGGAATATCTTGGTCCCGACAAGATCGCCTCTTACGCAAAGGAATATGGTTACGGCGAATTAACGCAGATCGATCTTCCCGGCGAGACGGCTGGTTTTATTCCCAGTCAGCAATGGAAGGAAAACCGTTTTCACGAAAGATGGGTGGCGGGAGATACGATGAATATGTCCATAGGTCAGGGATATGTTTTGGTTACTCCGGTTCAAATGGCAAATATGATCTGCATGCTGGTAAATGACGGAAAAATATATAAACCTCATATATTAAAAGAAGTGCGCGATCCTTCGACAGGGGCGGTAGAAAGAAGCGTAAGACCCGTACTGTTACACGAAAGTAACATGTCCCCTGAAATTTTTGAATCGGTACGCCGCGATATGAGGAATGTAATTACACGCGGAACGGCGCAATATCCCTTGAATATTAAATCGGTTCAGATCGCGGGAAAAACGGGAACTGCCGAAGTTGGTTTTATCGACCGCTGGCATTCATGGTTTACCGCTTATGCGCCTTATGATAACAGGAATGATGAAAACGCAATTGTTGTTACAGTCATTGTTGAAGCCGCAAACAAGTGGGAATGGTGGGCGCCTTATGCGTCGGCTATAATTTTTCAGGGGTATTTTCAGAATCAAACATACGAAGAAGCGGTGCGCGCCCTTGGGTTCCAGTATTTAATGCCAGTACAGGGGCGCAGAGAATGAAATTAAACGACATACTAAAAATTGATTATTTATTGCTTCTTCCGGTTATGGTTCTATTAATAATTGGAATCTTATTTATTTATTCATCGGGTATAACGTCAGACGGCGTTCAGGTTTCCAATGAATATATCCGCCAGATTATCTGGTCGGCAATAGGATTAATCATAGCGCTTGTCATAGCGCTGACAAATTACCGCCTGTTTTATAATTTGTCTGTCTACATTTATCTTGTTTCACTGTTGCCGTTAATTTACACATTACTTTTCGTAAGAATAACGCACGCGGCGCGCTGGCTCAGAATAGGCTCGTTTGGAATACAGGCTTCCGAGTTTGTAAAAATTTCCGTTATTATTCTTCTTGCGCGTTTTCTTGCGGACACGGACAGAAACAAGGACGCATTCCAGCGTTTTATGGTTTCCTGCATTATTGTCATGATTCCGATGCTGATTGTCGTTATTCAGCCTGATCTTGGAACGGCGCTTGTTTTTATCGCCATTCTTATGATTATGACTTTTATGGCGGGAGTAGCGATGCGTTATGTGGCATTTATGATTTTAAGCATCGCGTTTACGGGCATTTTTTTGGTACTTCCTTTGTGGCAGTCTTATATACAAAAAAAGTCAATTCCCCTTCTTGCATTATTGACAAATCCTAAAATAATTTTTCTGGTTTTGCTTTTTCTGATGGTTATCGCGGCAATAGCCTTATTCGGATACATCAAATTTAAAAGAAAATATTTTTACTGGATTGTTTACGCATCGGCAATAATAGTTTTTTCGCTCGGCGTTTCCTTTGCGGGACGGATCGTATTAAAAGAATACCAGATTATGCGCCTGATTGTTTTTATTGATCCTAACATTGATCCGCGCGGCGCGGGATGGAACATTATTCAATCCGTAACGGCAATAGGGGCGGGTGGCTTTATGGGCAGGGGGTATTTACAGGGAACTCAGAGCCATTACCGTTTTTTACCGGAACAAAGCACCGATTTTATTTTTTCCATTTTTTCCGAAGAAGCCGGTTTTTTGGGAGGGCTTGTTGTTTTTCTTCTTTTCCTTTTAATAATTACCCGCCTTTTAGCAACTATGAAAATCACGACCGATCCTTTTGCGAAATATGTATGCGCGGGGCTTGCCGGCATGTACGGTTTTCATTTTATGATTAACGTTGGTATGACAATGGGAATTATGCCGATAACGGGCATTCCGCTTATATTTGTGTCATACGGAGGTTCCGCAGTTTTTTCAGGTATGATCGGAATAGGGCTTGTGCTCAGTATTTTCATAAGAAGGTACAACCGTTAATGAGGAACGGCGGCGGCAATTCTCTTTCGTATGTTGATCCTGTAACAGAATTGGGCTGTAAATTACTGACTGTTGACAAGCCTGCGCGTTATTCAGGCGGCGAATACGGAATTCAAACAAATAAAGACGCCTTTTTCAGAACGCTTATCGCTTTTCCCGATCTTTATGAGATAGGAATGGGAAATCAGGCGTTAAAAATTATCTACAACCGCATGAACAAGATACAAGGTGTTTCATGCGACCGCGCTTTTGCTCCCGCCCCCGATTTTGAAAAACTGTTACGCGAAAACAATATTCCGCTTTACGGTCTTGATACGGGTATCGCCCTTTCCTGCCTTGATCTTCTTATGTTCACGGCAGGTTACGAACTGGGGCTTGGCGGAATACTTTTAATGCTGGACGCCTCTTTTATTCCCCTGCGCTGTGAGCAAAGAGGGGAAGATTGTCCTATCGTAATAGCGGGAGGTCCCGCCGTTTCCAACCCCGCGCCGTTTTCCCCTTTTATCGATGCGTTCTGGATAGGGGAGGCTGAAGCCGGTTTTTTTGAATTGGTTTACGAACTTGCTCAATTGAAAAAGAGCGGGAAGAGCAGGGGGGCGCTACTGGAAAAAATATCCTCGCATCCCAATATTTTTGTGAAAGGTAAAAACAAAGCGTTACGTGCTATTTATGCGAATTTTGGCGCTGACGGCTGTGAAACTCAGGCGGATGTGTTTCCTGTTCCAAGCATGAAAATTGTGCAGAACCACGGAAGCGTGGAAATAATGCGCGGCTGTCCCAATGGTTGCAGATTTTGCCATGCCGGTATCTGGTACAGGCCAATGCGGCAAAAAAGTCCAGCCCTTGTCGAGACGCAAACGAGGGAAATGGTAATAAAAGGGGGCTGGCGGCAGATAAGTCTTTCTTCCCTTTCTTCCGGCGATTATAACGGCATAGACAGCCTTGTGGAAAACCTTAACGCCAAGTTCAGCGGAATGCATGTTTCATTCCAACTGCCATCCTTAAAAGTTTCAAGTTTTTCGCTTTCGCTTCTTGAAAAAATTTCCGTAACAAGAAAAAGCGGTCTTACCTTCGCCGTTGAAACGCCCCGCGACGCGTGGCAAATGGCAATCAACAAGGAAGTTACGATTAATTCAGTTTCCGCGATACTTGACGAAGCTAAAAAACGCGGCTGGAAAACTGCAAAATTTTATTTTATGATAGGTCTCCCGCTCCCGGCATCGGATACAAGCGAAGAGGAGGAAATCGTCAACTTTATTTCTGCCGTAGGACGCAGGGCGCGTATGCATTTTAACATCAATGTAGGGATATTTGTTCCGAAACCGCACACCCCATATCAATGGTCGCCGCAGTTAGACGGGGACTTGGCGTTTAAAAAGACGGACTTTATCCGCAACAGGCTAAAGCCGCTTGGACATAAAGTAAGCGTTTCCGATGCGTTAATTTCGAGGATTGAGGGAATGTTAAGCAGGGGAGACGAAAAGGCGGGACTGCTTTTTGAACAAGCTTATCTTGCCGGAAGCAGGCTGGACGCGTGGAACGAATACATCGACAGGGATAAGTGGCTTTTACTTTTTAAAGAAAATAAGGAATTAATTGCGTCATTCTTGAACGGGAAAAGAGAATTGCCGTGGGATGAAGTTGATTCTTGCGTATCTGCCGGATACATACGCGGAGAGAAAGATAAATCGGAGAACGCGCAAATTACTCCTTCATGCAAAGAAAAATGTTCAGCGTGCGGGGTGTGCGGTAAAGACGTTAAAACAAGAGAAAACGCGTCTGCTGACGTAAATTTATCCGGTAGTATCGATAAAAACAGCGCATGCACCGGAAATTCAAATCTTCTTATTAACCATAATAATGTTGAAGTTAACAAGAAGAAGACTGATCCTGATATTTACAGGCTGTTGTTCAGTTTCAGTAAGTCTGGAAACGCTGTTTTTCATGGACATCTTAGCCTCATAGAGATTTTTTCTATGGCTTTTACCCGCGCTAATATACCCGTAATGTACACAAGGGGCTTTAATCCTATTGCAAAGATGGAATTTGCCTCTCCGTTGTCCACAGGGATAAGCGCGGACGCGGAGATAGCTTCGGTTGATTTTTTTGAATTTATGCCGCCTGAAAGATTTATTTCCGCGCTTAATTCAAACTTGCCGCAGGGCATTCGTATCGAAAACGCCGAATGTTTTTATATTCCGTCCGGGATGAAAAAACATTCATTGTCATCGCTTTTATGGGGTTTCGGGTACGCGAACAAGGATGCGACAGATTATGTGAGCGCAGACAGGGAAAAAATCTACAGGCAGGAACGTTTGAAAGAATGTGAATCGTTATTTTACTTGAGGCGTAATTATGTTTTGGCGCGAAGAAATGAAGAAATTTTTACCGCAGAGATATACAGTTCTTATTTTAGTGTGTATGAATCGCTGTATAAGCGCTTTTCACACAGTGTACCCAAGTAGACAGAATACGCATTATGATTAGTAACGTATTGGGTAAATGTTCACAATAACTTATTACCAAAAATCCTCACGCAGAGGTCGCAGAGACGCAGAGACGCAGAGGAACAAGGGTGATTAGGCTCTTGTATCCCTTTCTTTCATGTTGTTTTTCATTATAAGAAATAAAAAAGCTAGCGGGAAACGCGCAATTAGGTAAAACAAAGCGCAGTTCTCCGCGTCTTTGCACCTCTGCGAGATAAAAAACAAGTGGTCTTGCTTTAATTTCGAGGAAGTTTGAAAATACTAATATGGGTGGGTTTGCTGTATATAGGCGTAAACTGCACCGTGTGTATACCTTTCGCTACGATATACATGGAAACATAAGCGTAATCCAGTAAACCGCTACGAGCGGATACATCGGCATTAATAGTTGAGATAGCTTTTTCAAACGCTCTTAAATCGGCTGTATTTCTAAAATATCTATCGCCTTTCGGTTCGGGAGAGATTAAATCACCTGAACGGTAAAGGCGGTACGGAGTTCCATCATTGAATGACAATTCAGGATAATCTCCTAGACTCTGAGGAAATGATATTCTGACATTTCCGCCGCCTTTTGACAATATATTATCAATATCTACTCCCTCCAATTCCAGTTTAAAATACTTGCGATTATCAAACAAAGTATTGGCAGGGGTTCCAGACGCTGTACTGGTAGGATCCGTATTTGGATAAATAGCGTTATAATCGCCGGCAAGGTCTGAACTAATAATACTTCTAATCGAAGATGTGTTAATTGTACCTGGCTCATCATGTCCGCTTGTATAAATACGGTAATAAATTAAATAATTAAACGCATAGTCATAATTTGTTAATGACGGAAGAGTTATTACCGCTGAAGTAGTAAATTCGGTTCTGATATTTATTTCCGGCACTTGCGGAAGATAATAATATTGCTCTATGCCGCATGTCAACAAAAACACGCTTGCGGCAATGCATAGCAATATCAGCGGCTGTTTAAACACATTACTCCTCTATTGCGATAATACGGCTCTGGGCAAGATTCGCCCATGTCTCAATATTCGGCCAATTGGTTAAAATCGCGCGGTACGCTGATACTGCGGCGGAAATGTCGCCGCGCTGTTCGTTCAGCCTGCCTATAGAAAATTGAGCGCGCGGCGCAGATGGAAAATCAAATTTATAGGAGACGCTTTTTTCCAAAAGCTCAATGGCGTCATCTATCTTGCCCTGATTTTCTGCGGCTACCGCGGCGTTAAAAAACGCGGCTGGAGCAAGATATGTTTTAGCGCCTGTTTTTGCCGCGTTACGCCACGATTCTTCCGCATTCTGCCAGTCTTCCCTGCCGGAATGAATCTGGGCTATAATCGTCCAGCCTCTGGCTCCGGCGTAACCTCTTTTGCCTTTTACAAAAGCGTTAAGGTCTTCAAGTAATGCGTTTACCTTTTCGGCGGAATCTTCTTCTTTAAGCGATGAGTGCAATTCCGCGTATCTGGAATTTAATTCTTCTGCTTCGGCGATTGCCTTCTTACGTAAACCAGCTTCCAAAGAAAGATATACAATCGTCCCCGCGAACAGGAAAATAATTATACCCATGATTATATATATGCCTTTTCTGTTTCTCTTTACAAATTCGCTGAATTTGTCCTCTTCTTTTTGCGTGTTTCCGTTCTGCATTTCTTTCTCCTTACGTTTTATGGCGGTTTCGCATTTCACCGCAGGTGGAATACCGTAAACCGTTCAGATACCAAGCTCCCTTATCAATTTTGACAAATAAGTGCGCTGTATGGCAAGTACCCTAGCGGCCTCCGTCTGGTTCCAGCCGTTTTCCTCCAGTACCTTGCGGATAAAATTCGCCTTAAACACGTTAACGGCTTTTTTAAGATTACGGCCGGGAATTTGCCCGTCCGTACCGGCAAAATCCCCCTGCTTCATAAATAGGTCTTCTTTGCCTACAAGCTTGTTCCTGCCTATTACACAGGCGCGTTCTATGCAATTTTGAAGTTCTCGGACATTGCCAGGCCATGAATATGAAATCAGGGCGGAAAGCGCGTCCTCCGTAAACCCCTCAAACTCCTTTTGACCCTGTCTGGCATAATTGTCAAGGAAAAAGCGCGCCAGTTCGGGGATATCCTCCGGCCTTCTGCGGAGCGGGGGAATAAAAATGGGAAATACGTTCAGGCGGTAGTACAAGTCCGCTCGAAACTTGCCGGTCTGTACAAGTTCTTCGATGTCCTTGTTTGTGGCGGCAATTATTCGGACATCCACGGTAACGGTAATATCGGAGCCGACTTTTTCAAATTTTCTTTCCTGAATTACTCGTAAAATTTTCGCCTGAAGCGGCAGGGGTATGTCGCCGATTTCGTCCAGCAAAATTGTGCCGCCATCCGCCATTTCAAAACGTCCCTGCCTGTTGGAAACGGCGTTGGTAAAAGCGCCCTTCACATGACCGAACAACTCGCTTTCCAAAAGACCTTCCGGCAGGGCGGCGCAATTTACTTTTATAAAAGGCGCGCCTGCGCGCCTGCTCCCTGAATGTATAAGCCCCGCAAAAACTTCCTTCCCTACCCCGCTTTCCCCCAAAATAAGCACGGAAGAATCCGTTTTTGCCACCCTTTCAATAATTTCAATTTGTTCAAGAATTGCGGGGCTTTTCGCTATTATCTTCTGATACCCGTCATTCGGATTCATTTGATTGGGAATTTTTGGACTTTAACAGAGAACCTAGCGTGTATGTGGAATCGGAAACTTCCTCCTCCGTCATGTAACGCGACATTTCATCTTTTTGCGCCTTCTTCTGGTATCCGCGCATGGAAAACGCGACTTTCTGCTTGTCGCCTTGTATTTCCAGAACGATGGCTTTTATTTTGTCGCCTACATTGATCTTTTTAAGCGCCTCGTCTGGATCATCCTCGCGGTTTTCCGTAAGGTTCGATTTGTGAATAAGCCCCTCTATTCCGCCTGGTATGCGAAGGAAAATTCCGAAATCGGTAACAGACGCGACTTCGCCTTCCACAGGTGAGCCGGGTTTGTAAGTTTCGCAGAATTTTTTCCACGGGTCTTCGGAAAGCTGTTTCATGCCTAGTTTTACATTACGGTTGGCCGTATCTACGGAAAGAACCATAACTTCAACTTCCTGACCGGCAGAAAGCGTGTTCCCAGGATTTTTAACCTTTTTCGTCCATGACATATCATCAATATGAAGGAATCCATCGATGCCGTTTTCAAGCTCGACAAACGCCCCTACGCTGGTAACCTTTACCACTTTGCGCTTTATCCTTGTTCCTACGGGATATTTTTCCTCGATGGTTTCCCACGGGTTGTCATTAACCTGCTTGAGACCCAGCGATACCCTTCCCGCTTGAAGATCGTAGCCAAGTACCATGCACTCTACAACGTCGCCGCTTTTTAACAAGTCCTGCGGTTTTTGAATTTTCTTTATCCATGAAAATTCGGAAATATGCGCAAGACCTTCTACGCCTTCTTCAAGTTCGATGAACGCGCCGAAGTCGGTAAGTTTTGTAACTTTGCCTTTAACAATATCGTTAACGTGGTATTTTTCTTCAAAATGAACCCATGGATCATCGGTGTAATGTTTAAGGGAAAGATTGATTCTTTTTTCCTTGTTGTCTATGCGTATAACTTTTAATTTTATTTCCTGACCCTTTTTCACATAATCTTTAGGGCGCGTAACATGACCCCAGCTCATGTCGTTAATGTGCAAGAGACCGTCAAAACCGCCAAGATCAATAAACGCGCCGAATGAGGTGAAACTTTTTACGATACCGGTAACGTCCGAGCCGATGGGGGTGCTTTCAAAAAACGCTTTGCGTTTGGTGTCATGCTCCTCTTCCATGCACTTGCGCCTGTTTACGACAATATTTATTTTTCCGTCCGAATAAAGCCTTTCGACATAAACGCGCACTTTTAAATTTAGAAGTTTCTCGGGCTTTTCAACTTTCTGTATGTCGGACTGGCTGACGGGAAGAAAAGCGCGGACGCCAGCGCCGAGATTCACGTCGAAGCCGCCCTTTACCTGTTTTTCTATAACGCCTTCCACCGCAATATGGTCGGAAAACGCCTGCCTTAAATTTTTCCAGAAAAGTTTCGCGTCCGCTTTTTGTTTGGAAACAATAACTTCCCCGTATTTATTTTCTTTTGTTATTAAAATAACCTGTACGGTGTCGCCGACTTTCGGAATATCCTGAAATTCCGAAATTGGAATTTTACCTTCCGATTTGCCGCCGACGTCGATAAACACCTGATCCGGCGTTACCTGTATTACCTTCCCCTCGATCATCTGGCCTTCTTCCAGCCTTTCAAAAGATTTAAGGGATTCTTCCTGCAACTGAGTTTGAATGTTCTCAGCTTTTTTTACCGGACTCGTGTCCGATTCCACTTCCTTTTCAGCCATTTCTTTCTCTTTACCTTGCCTTTCTTTTACTTACTGAATTGTTTAAAAATTTAAAATTTAAACAACTCTACTTATTAATTTGTCATAAACTTGAATAATGGTCAAGTCTGATGTGTCCAAATATTGAACCCCTTGAGCGATTTTCAGGCTTCCTTCGGGCTTGTTTTTGTCGATTTCATCGCGCTTTAAAATAGCCGTTTTTATCTCCTGTAAACTGAGGTTTGACACCCCCTGTTCAAAGCGCCTTTTCGCCCTTGAATCGGCGGACGCATCAAGGTAGAAACGGTACGGAGTGTCTGGGAAAACCACAGTGGTCATGTCCCTGCCCTCCACCACTACGTTCCGTCCTTCCGCCAAGGAACGGATTAAATCATTGACCATGCGCCTTACAGGAACTATAGCCGAAAGCGGTGAGGAATTGCGGTCTATTTCATCAGTATGAAGAAGGGGGGTAACATTCTCTCCGTCAAGAAAAACCTGATCTTTTTGGTAGGAAATTTTGATGTTTTTGGCAAATTCGATAACTTTTTCGCTGTCTGAGATGTCGATTTTTGCCCTTAAACAGCCTAAAGTTATAGCTCTGTAAAGATTTCCCGAATTGATATAGGTAAAATCCATTTTTTCCGCCAGTAACTTGGCGATTGTGCTTTTACCCGAGCCTGCCGGGCCGTCGATAGCGATTACCATGTGTCCCTTCATTGTAACTCAGATAACTCCTTTTTTGTAAGGGGTCTGGACCCGCCTTCGGGCAGGTCTCCCAAAAGCACGTTCCCGATTCTGACCCTGCGAAGTACATCGGGGTGCAAATGAAAATGGGAAAAAACTCTGCGAATTTCGCGGTTTTTGCCTTCTATCAGAATTATCCTAATGCTCTTTCGCCCTGTTCTTTCAGCGGTTTTAGCTTTGTAGCTTACTCCATCTATCGTTATTCCAGCGCAAAATGCGTCAATCGCGGAATCAGGGATTGGACCCGCCGCCTCCACGACATACTCTTTTTCAAGACCGCAGGACGGGTGTCCCAAACGCGCGGCAAAAGCGCCGTCATTGGTAAAAAAGATAAGTCCGCATGACAGGAAATCCAGCCGCCCCACATTGTACAGCCGCTCTTTTGCCGGAGGAAGCAGGCTAAGCGCAAGCGGCCTCCCCTGCGGATCGCCGGAACTGCAAATGTAGCCTGGCGGTTTGTTCAGAGCGATATAATGTTTGTTTGTTTCAGGCAGAACGGGTTTTCCGTCCAAAAGTACGGTGTCGCCCTCTTCCACTTTGGTTCCCTGCGCGGTAATTGTTACGCCGTTTACGGAAACCCGCCCGCTGGCGATAATTTCTTCCGCGGACCGCCTTGACGCGACACCCGCATGGGAGAGAAAAACTTGAAGCCTAATACTTCTCCCCCTCCAGTTCAAATTTTTCGATATCGCTTTCGCCAAGTTTTGGAAGCTCCGCAATAGAGGAAAGACCGAATATTTTTAGAAATTCCTTCGTTGTTCCGTACATGACGGGACGGCCGGGAATGTCTTTTTTCCCCGCTTCGCGCACAAGGTTTTTTTCCAGCAAAAGGCGTATCATATTGTCGGCTGAAACGCCGCGTATTTTTTCTATTTCAGGCCGCGTTACAGGTTGCATATATGCGACTATAGACAGCGTCTCCATTGCGGCGCGCGAGATTTTTCCCTCGCCCTTCCTGCCGTAGCGTTCTTTCAGCGTCTCCCAGTATTCGCGCTTTACGGAAATCATTATTCCGCCGCCGATATTAGAAAGTTCAAGCCCACAGTCCGTTTCCGCGTAACGGTTTTTTATGTTTTCAAGCGCGGAAATTACGGTTTCGTTTGAAAGACCTGATATGCGCGAGATAGCGCCCTCGTCTATGGGACATGATTCAAGGTAGAGGATCGCCTCGACAATGGCGGTTTCTTTTTCAGTACTGCTCATTTTACTGCTCCACTGCTACGCTTCTACGCTTGCGCTTATATTTGCGCTGGGTTTGATAAGAATATCGCCAAACAGGCGGTTTTGAAAAATTACAATCATGCGCATTTTTGCGGCTTCCAGAACCGCGAGAAAAGAACATACGATATCGATAACGCCGGAGCGCACGACAAGTTCCGTAAACCTGCACTCCCCTTTGTTTTCCAGATACTCCATAAGAAGGGCGGTTTTTTCGTTTACTGTAATTTCTTCGTAAAGGTCGATAATACGTTCCGCGCCTATATTCACGGTCATGGCGGAAAATGTTTTTAAAAGGTCCCAGATGTCCACTTGTTCCCAAATATCGTCGTCTGTAAACGGAAGGTTGTGCTGTAATCTACGCCTTTCTATTACCCACTCGTTTCCCATTTCCTTTTCTTCCATGAGTTCGGAAAGTTTTTTAAATTTCTGGTATTCGATAAGGCGCTCGACAAGTTCCGCCCGTGGGTCTTCGCCTTCGCCGTCCGCGTCCATTTCGACAGGCAGAAGGGTACGGCTTTTAATGTATAAGAGCAAAGCCGCCATCGCGTGAAAGGAAGTAATGTCGTCCAAATCCATTGTTTCGGCATAGCGCAGGTACTCAATGTACTGATCGGTTATCTGGGCGACAGGAATGTCGTAGATATTTATTTCGTTCTTACGGATCATGTACAAAAGGAGATCAAGCGGCCCTTCAAAATCACTAAGCTTAAAACTATGCGCCTGGGGTTTCTCGTCCATACCGGCTCAGTATAGCATAAATGAAACGTTTTGTTCCAGTGGGGGGAAAAGTCTGATACAATAAAATTTATATTATCACCATGTTTCCTTATTCCATAATACTCCCTCAATCTATATTGAACTTACCTTTAAATATTCTCACGCAGAGGACGTAAAGGCGCAGAGAGCTGTAATGCGTAAGCCAACCGCTGTTTTCATGCTTCTTCTTCAAAAAAGATAAGAAAAACATATTGCAGACGCACAACAAGGTAATTAGGTCCCGTTCTCTGCGTTCTCCGCGAGCTTTGCGTGATGAATTTTTCCGGTGTTTCTTAAACTTTAAATTACTGTTTTTCAGGGCTAAAGATTGCTTAAGCCCGAAAAAATGCAGGACTTGTGAGATAACCAACCGGGTTGTCGAATAAGTCCAATATTTGGTTTTGCAAAATATTTCTCTTTTTTTATTTCAAAAATGTAATGTAACATATCCATATTATAATAATGTTTCATTATTTCTCTTGATTTTTTCATTCCTATTCTCTTTGCCACATTTTGTGAAGCAATATTATTACCTCTTATTATTGAATACACCTTTTCAGCATTTAATTTTTCAAATGCATATTTTTTACAACTAAATGCCGCTTCAACAGCATAGCCATTATGCCAGTGCTTCTTTTTAAATAAATATCCTATTTCTAAATATTCACTTCCGTTTAAATCCTGAATTGTTAAACCGCATTGTCCTAAAAATTCATTTGTCCTTTTATGTATTACAGCCCATAACCCAAAGCCATGTTTTTCATAATGCCCAACAATTAATTTATTGTACCAGTTTTTTACTTCATCGTCTGAAAACGAATGTTCATAAGCATACATAACATCTTTATCCTGTAATATCTCACATAAATCATTATAATCGCTATCAAGAAATTCACGTAAAAACAACCTGTCAGTTTCCAATATTGTTCCCATATTTAATATCTCTAATATTTTACTTCTTTTGTCAATATCTTATTTCTAGCTAGCTAATTTAACTGTCGCATAACTCCCCTTTTAAAAGTACTAAAAAGAAAAACATGTAAACAACAACTTTGCCTCCGCAAACCAAAGGTTCAACGCCTTTGAAAGAGGTTTCTCTTGGTTTTATTAGGGGGCTTTTTTATTTATATGAATTACCGTATAATCTATAAAAATGGACGTTTTTGGTATTTATGTTGAAAAAAAGGCTGAATTTGCGCAGGAGGCGGCTGACGTAGCAGGCGATTTGCGCCTTGCCTTTCAAATACAGATAGAAAAAGTAAGGATAATCAACCGCTATTTCGCGCAGGGAATTTCCCCGCAGGATTTTGAATCGGCGAAAAACACGATTTTCTCAGAACCGCCTGTCGATACCGTTTATGAACAGCCGCCCGATTTTGAAAGCGCGCGCGTTTTCGCCGTTGAATTCCTGCCGGGACAGTTTGATCAGCGCGCCGATTCCTGCGCCCAGTGTATATCGCTCGCCACGGGAAAAGAAAGACCGGTTGTTCATTCGTCAAAAATATACGCCCTTTACGGAAATATTACGGACGAACAGTTTAGCCGTATAAAATCATGGCTTATAAACCCTGTCGAAAGCAGGGAATCGTCTCTGGAAAAACCGCGCACCCTGCTGATTGAATACGCCAAGCCCAATGAGGTCGCTGACATAAACGGATTTATCTCCCTTTCAAAATCCGCGCTTGATGAATTGCGCGTAACAATGAACCTGGCTATGGATTCGCAGGATATTCTCTTTTGTCAGGATTATTTCCGCGACAGGGAAAAACGCGACCCAACCGTTACGGAAATCCGCGTTCTTGACACATACTGGTCAGACCACTGCAGGCATACGACGTTTTTAACGGAACTGGACGAAGTGGAAATTGAAGATTCCGCGTTACGTCAAAGTTATAAAAATTACCTTGAAATAAAGGCTGATATTGGGCGGGGCGCAAGACCTGTAACGTTGATGGATATCGCCACTATCGGCGCAAAAGCGCTGAAAAAGCGCGGGCTTTTGCCGGATTTGGACGAATCCGAGGAAATTAACGCCTGTTCGGTAAAAATAAAAGTTGATGTTGACGGCGTTGAACAGGACTGGCTTTTGATGTTCAAAAATGAAACCCACAACCACCCGACAGAAATTGAACCGTTCGGCGGGGCCGCAACTTGTCTTGGCGGCGCTATACGCGACCCGCTTTCAGGGCGCGCCTTTGTCTATCAGGCTATGCGCATAACGGGAGCCGCCGATCCGCTGGAAAGCGCGTCCCGCGCCTTGAGCGGCAAACTGCCGCAATGCAAAATCTGCAGAACTTCCGCGGCGGGCTACAGCTCTTACGGCAACCAGATAGGGCTTGCAACAGGCCACGTTCATGAAATTTATCACCCGGGCTATGCCGCCAAACGCATGGAGATAGGAGCAGTAATCGGGTCGGCGCGCGCTGAAAATGTTATACGCAAAACGCCGGAGGCCGGAGACGTTGTAATTCTTCTCGGCGGACGCACGGGACGGGACGGAATCGGGGGGGCGACAGGTTCGTCAAAATCGCACACTTCCCTCTCTTTGGAAACATGCGGCGCGGATGTTCAAAAAGGAAACGCGCCGGAAGAGCGGAAACTTCAAAGGCTTTTCCGCAATCCTGATGTAGCGCGGCTTATAAAACGCTGTAACGATTTCGGCGCGGGAGGGGTCAGCGTCTCAGTGGGGGAACTTGCGGACGGTCTTTTGATCAATCTGGACAAAGTAACAAAAAAATATGAAGGGCTTGACGGCACGGAACTCGCGATCAGCGAAAGTCAGGAAAGAATGTCCGTTGTAACAACAAAAAAAGACGCGCAAAAATTTATTGCCCTTGCCTCCGAAGAAAATCTTGAAGCGGTTGTAATTGCCGAAGTTACAAAAGAAAAACGCCTTGTAATGAACTGGAACGGAAAAACAATAGTAAACCTTTCAAGGGAATTTCTTAACAGCAACGGGGCGGAAAAACACGCGAAAGCCCGTATCGCCGTAACGCGGTTTGTTCCTGAAAAAATTGAACCTGATGCTGATCGGCTGGAAGAATTTATCGGCGGCTTAAATATATGCTCCCAGAAAGGACTTACAGATCGTTTTGACTCAAGCATTGGGGCCGCTACCGTCATCGCGCCATACGGCGGGAAATACCAGCTTACGCCCGCGCAGGCAATGTCGGCGAAGATTCCCGTTCTTGACGGCGAGACAAAAACCTGCTCCATTATGTCATGGGGTTTTGATCCTGAAATTTCGTCCGTAAGTCCGTACCACGGGGCGGTTTTTGCCGTCGTCTGGTCGCTTGCGAAAATTATTTCCGCGGGCGGAAGCAGACAGCGATGCTGGCTTTCTTTTCAGGAATATTTTGAAAAGTTACGCGATGATCCAGTCAGATGGGGCAAGCCCGTATCGGCTCTGCTTGGCGCGCTTGACGCTCAGCTTGGACTTGAAATTTCCGCTATAGGCGGCAAGGATTCAATGTCCGGTTCTTTTACGCTGAATAACGGCGAAAACATCGACGTTCCGCCGACTCTCGTATCATTCGCCGTTTCCACCGCAAAGATTGGCAACATAGTAACGCCGGAATTCAAGCGCGCGGGAAACTATGTTTATCTTTACAAACCGCCGTGTCCCATTTTTGAAAAGGCGGATTTTGCCGCCCTTCGCGGATATTTTGACGCTGTAGAAAAATTAATTTCAGAGCGAAAGATACTTTCAGCGTGGGCCGTCGGCTCGGGCGGCACTGCCGAGGCTATAGTAAAAATGTGCGCCGGAAACAGGATTGGCTTTAAGGCGGAACAGCCGCTTTTCTTAGAGTATGGTTTTGGCGGTTTTGTTTTTGAAACAGAGGCTCCGTTACAAACAGGCGAATTGTTGGGACGCACGGCGGACGAATACGCCATTAGTACAAAAACTTTTAATATTTCACTTGACAAACTGCAAAGCAAATGGGAAAAAACGCTTGAGCCTGTTTATCCGTACAATATAAAACAGGAAGGAAAAACAGAATCATTTTTTTACGGCAAAGGCGTAACAATTAAGGCAAAAGAACGTTACACAAAACCTAAGTTTATTATACCCGTCTTTCCCGGAACGAACAGCGAGTACGACACGGCAAGGGCTATTGAAAAGGCGGGAGGTTCGGCTCAAATATTTATAATCCGCAACCTTACCCCTTCTTTAATCGCCGAAAGCGCACGCGCCTTTGAAAAAGCCGTCCGTTCGGCGCAGGGGCTGGTCATTCCGGGAGGGTTTTCAGGCGGCGATGAACCTGACGGCTCCGGCAAATTCATAACGGCTTTTATCAGAAATCCTGAAGTTTCCGATTCCGTCATGGAGCTTTTGCAAAAAAGAGACGGTCTTGTATGCGGCATTTGCAACGGGTTTCAGGCTCTTATAAAACTAGGTCTTGTTCCTTACGGTGAAATACGCGCCATGACACACGACTCCCCCACTCTGACATTTAACACAATCGGGCGGCATCAGGCGGTTCTTGTAAGAACAAAAGTATGCTCGAACAAGTCGCCGTGGCTCTCCCATCTTGAACTTGGGGGAAGCTACATTGTTCCCGTATCGCACGGCGAGGGGCGCTTTATCGCAAGCGAGGAGCAGATTTGCCGTCTTGCCGAAAACGGACAGATAGCGACGCAGTATGTTGACATGGACGGCGCGCCTTCGCAGGACATACTTTTTAATCCAAACAATTCCAACTTCGCGGTTGAAGGCATCACCTCGCCAGACGGCAGAGTTTTTGGCCGTATGGCGCACAACGAGCGATTTGACGACGGACTTTTCAGAAACATACCGGAAATAAGAAAGATGGACATATTCGCCGGAGCGGTGTGTTATTTCAGATAGATTATTTTCAAATTTACTCAAAAACTGCAAATTTAGACGGGGCATATAAATATTCTCACGCAGAGGATGCAGAGGCGCAAAGAGCTCTATAAGTAATGCATAAGTTAATCGCTGTTTTCATGCTTCTTCTTCTAAAGAGATAAGAAAAATTTATTGCAGACGCACAACAAGGTAATTAAGTCCAGTTCTCTGTGTTCTCCGCGGGCTTTGCATGATAAACTCGGCTTCCAGTACAGTACTACTACGGTTATTCTAAAACGGTCGGAACTTACAGGATCAATGGAGGTAACATAATATTAGGCGGCGAATGGCTAACAGGCGATTCCGAAGGCGCTCAATTTGTTATGTCTGGTAATTTTTCCAGTGAAACCATTGAGATTACGGACACCGGTTACTGGGAAGGTTTTGGGGGATAAAGATATTGGACTTGTTCGACAACCCGGTTGGTTGTCTCACAAGTCTTGCAGTTTTTCAGGCTAAAGCCTTACAAAACTGCATTTTTTATATGAAGTTGTTCAGAAACTGAAGTTTCCGAACAACTCTATTCAACAAAGCGACACAACCGTGGTACACAAAACCTTGACGTATGGCGCGGTGGATATTACAAACAGATTTTATATTCCTGCGGCGATTTCCTTTTGCGCTTTTTACAAATAACCTCAATGCTTGAAATGCCTTGTGCCTGTGAAGACCATCGCTATGCCGTGTTTGTCGCAGGCCTCAATTGATAATTTGTCGTTCATGGAGCCGCCGGGCTGGATTATCGCTTTAACTCCTGCTTCGGCGGCGGCTTCCACTATGTCGGGGAACGGGAAAAAAGCGTCTGACGCAAGCACTCTCGCGGGCTCGCTGTCTTTCCACGGGTGATCTGTTTTTAACACGCCCGCGCTCCTTTCAAGGGATTGCATTGCCGGCCAGATGCGGTTCACCTGTCCGCCGCCTATGCCTGTAGCGGACTGCTCTTTCACTATCATAATGGCGTTCGATTTGACGTAAGTTACCGCCCTCATTCCAAAAATCATGTCGGGAATGTCGCGGGCGGCCGGAGGCGTCTTTGTTACCACTTCCCACTTTTCCAACAGCCTGCGGTCGCTCTGCTGTACCAAAAGACCGCCGTCAACCGCGATATATTCATGGGTTTCCTGAGGGGACTTTTTCAGTTTTAAAATACGCAGGTTCTTTTTCTTTTTTAAAATCTCAAGCGCGTCTTCGTCAAAATCAGGAGCCGCAACAATCTCCAAAAATAACTCGCCAAGTTTCTCCGCGACTGCGGAATCTACTGCGGTGTTACAAGCGACTATGCCGCCATATATCGAAACAGGGTCGCAGGCGAATGTTTTGCTGTACGCTTCAATTAGCGTGTCCCCAAGCGAAATTCCGCACGGGGTGTTGTGTTTTATTGCGGTACAACACGCTTTTACAGTGTCGTTAACCGCAGGAACAAACAGGTTAACATCTTTTGCCCCTGCCGGCTGGGTTCCATCGGCGTTTAGACCAAAAGCGCAGGCCGCTTTCCACGCAAGATCAAGGTCTCTTATATTGTTGTACCCAAGTTCCTTACCGTGCAGTTGTTCCATGCCTTTTAAGACCCCGGCGCTGTCCGTGTGCAGGTATAGCGCGGCGGACTGGTGTCCGTTCTCCCCGTAGCGCAGAAGTTGACCCTTCTCCAGAGAAAGAGGCAGATACTTGGGATATTCGTCTTCCAAAAGATAACGCGCTATCGCCGCGTCGTAGGCGGAGGTTAAATCAAAAACCTTTCCGGCAAGCTGTTTTCTAAGTTCCTGCGGAACATTACCCGCTTTCAGCCCTTCAATTACCTGCGGATAATCGGCTGGGTCGGTAAGAACGATTACGTCCCGGAAGTTTTTTGCCGAGGAACGGAGCATGGACGGTCCGCCGATATCGATAAATTCGATCGTATCCTGCATGGAAAGCCCCGCCTGCACTTTCTCAAAAAATGGATAAAGATTGACGCAGACAAGATCGATATATCCGATATTCAGGTCTTTAAGCGTATCTACATGGGTTTGAATGTCCCTGCGGGCAAGAATTCCAGCGTGAATAGCCGGATGCAGGGTCTTTACACGCCCGTCAAGACATTCGGGAAAGCCTGTAACGGCCGAAACATCGGTAACCGGAATTTTATTTTCCTGCAAATACTTGGATGTTCCGCCTGTGGAAAGTATTTCCCACCCCGAACCCGTCAAAAATTCAGCCAGTTCAAGAATACCGTCTTTATAAAATACGCTGACAAGCGCCCGTTTTTTCATTGTTTCCCCCTCCTCTAACCCGCTTGAGTCTACCATTAAAAATAAAAACTTTTAAATTATTTCCCTTTTTATTTCGCCGCGCCGTAAAATAATGGCTGTTTATGAGATTCTGCATATGGCAGAACGGCAAACGGCAAAACAGCTAAAATGTCATTATCAAGGCAATAAGCGCATTTGACCACTTTGTGTTCAAATGCGTTTATTGCGGCCTAGAAGACTTGAACTTCCATGCCTCTCGGCACCAGCACCTCAAGCTGGCGTGTCTACCAGTTCCACCAAGGCCGCAAATTTTTCCGGGTTAAGTCCCCAAAAAATGCATTTTTTATAAGAAAATCAGCAACTTCAAGTTCTAATTTTCTCTCTTACTTTTTTAACAGAAACTTAAAGGTTTGTCAATATTATTTTTCCAATGCCGATTATATAAGTATGAAAAAGGCATTTTTTTTCCATGCGCTAATCAGCGTTTTTGTCGTCGTATTACTTCTGGCTTTTGCCGGTTGTAAGAGTACCCCAAAAGAGACTGAAGAAGCAGTCGAAGCCGAAGAACCCGGCAAATTAAGCGGTATCTGGCTGTTACTGCAAAAAGGGGACAGTAAGGCAAAGGATTACTTTGTCGGCGAATTTGAAGTGAACGCAAGAGACCCCGAAGGCAAGACTCCCCTTCACTATGCCGCCGAAAGGGGCGATTCCAAGCTTGCCGCTTTTTTCATTGCGCATGGCGCTAATGTAAACGCCGTAGACGATTCAAATCAAACCCCGTTGGGAATAAGCGTGGAAAAAGGAGACGCTAAAATTGCCGAACTGCTGGTCAGCGCAAAGGCGGACATTTTTTTACCGATCAAGGGAAACACAAACGCGGCAAAAATCGCATTTTCCAAAAATGGCTCCGTTCTTAGATCAATTATAAATCCCTTTACAGTCGAAGCGGCCGATAAAGACGGTAAAACTATTCTTCATCTTGCCAGTATCGAAGGCAATGTTCTTGCGGCGCATGACATACTTGGGATAACGTCTTCCGGCGCGATTGTAAATAAAAAAGACAAGGCTCAAAAGAACGCGCTGGATTACGCGCTTGCAAGACCGGACTCAAGGGATCACATGGAAATTGCAGAAAGGCTGATACTGGCCGGCGGAAATTCCGAAGACCCTAAATTTTATTACCTCGCGCCTGCCGTGCGCAGTAACAATTACAATATCCGCCGTAGCGATGGTCTCGCGCCGATTCATTACGCGGTAAGCGAGAACTATCAGGGGCTTATCAATTTTCTTCTTGAAAAAAAAGTTGACATCAACATAAAGACTTCTTCCGGCTCTACTCCTCTGCATTCAGCGGCGAGAATAGGGAATATTCAATTAATGACTATGCTTCTTGATCTTGGGGCGGATCCTAACGCCGTTGACGCAAAGGGCAACGCTCCAATTCATGTAGGAATTCCCGCAAACGTTCACAATGAAGCGATAAACCTTCTTCTTGAAATGAAAGCCAATCCCAATCTTAGGGACGAACACGGCGACACTCCGCTTCATATTGTTATTATTTTAAACCGTCCTGTCGAGCTTGTTCAAACTCTGCTCGGCGGCGGCAGTGATGTTTTTATAAGGAACATTCAGGGTAAAACTCCCTTGTATATCGCCATAGAGGAAAAAAGAAAAGAGGTTATTCCGCTTTTATTAACTTACGGCTCCGAGATTTTTGCGGCGGATAATACCGGGGTAACGCCTTTTGCGCTCGCCGTCCGAGACGGGGAAGAAATTTTTGACATGCTTGTTACCGAAGATACCGTAAACCAAAGAGACGGCGCGGGAAATACCATGCTTCATTCCGTAGTAAAAAACAAGGGGATTCCGCGTCATATTGGCGTAATTCTTGATAAACGCGCCATTGTAGACGCGAGAAACAGGGATGGAGACACCGCCCTTCATATCGCGGTAAGAATGAATCTGCGCGAAGACGGTGAATTTTTAATCTCCCGCGGGGCAAATATATTTTCGGCTAACGCCGCAGGAGACAGCCCGTTGTACAACGCGCTTACTTCACCTGGAGGAATACGCTACTGGATAGTAAACCCCAATACGGTCAACGCGAAGGACGGTTTGGGAAACAATATGCTTCATTATGCGGCGGGCTGGAAACTGGATAAAGCTATTCCCGGTATTATTCAAAGGGGCGTGCCTGTTGAATCGGCAAACGCGACCGGCGAGACTCCCCTTTTTATGGCTGTAAAAGCAAACAGTCCTTCTACAATAAAGGCTCTGCTTGACAATCGCGCTAACATTAAAGCGACAGACAGTCAGGGGTACAATCTCCTGCATTCTGCAGTCAGGTGGAACGCGGTTGACGCCGCGTCTTTCCTTATCGCAAACGGCATTGATATTGACGCGCACACGTTAAGCGGAGACACTGCCCTTCATATTGCCGTAAGTCTGGGGCTAACGGATATTTATTCCCTGCTTATAAGCAAGGGAGCTAATCTTGAAGTCCGCAATATAGACGGCAATACTCCTTTTATGGAAGCCGTAAGAACAGGCTTAATGCCCATCATAGAAAAACTTGCATCTAACGGAGCAGACCCGAACACAAGGAATATCAGGGGCGACACGCCTCTTCATATCGCGGTAACTATGGAAAGGCAGGATATTGTAACCCAGCTTTTGCGTATGAGGGCTAACATTCACGCGCGCAATACATTGAACAAGACTCCTTTTCAGCTTGCGCTTGGAGTATCGCCGCAAATGACTTCCGTTCTTTTGACAAAGGACAGGGTCAGCGCCCCTGATGATATTGGTAATTCAGTTCTTCATATCGCGTTAAGGGAAAGATCGTCAACGGAAATTATAAAAGCAATAATTAACCGCGGCGGAAGAATTAACGCCGTTGATAATAACGGAAAAACCCCTTTAAGAATCGCCGTAGATTTAGGCTTACTGGAACAAGCAAAACTGCTTGCGGACGCCGGGGCAGACCCTTTCCTTACCGCTGTTGACAACAAAAGCCCCGCGGAAATCGCGTTTACAAAAGGCGAACCCTGCATAAGGGCGCTTTTTTCCGGCAAGGCGATAAACGCAAAGGACAATTCTTCAAATACTATACTCCATCACGCGGCAAGATTCGGAACTCCGCAGATTATTTCTACTCTGCTGGAGTTGGGGGCGAATAAAAATATCAGAAATATTTCGTACGAAGCTCCGGCTGATATAGCGATCAGGTGGAACAAAACGGAAAACGCGGAACTTTTAAGGTAGGGGGATTTTGCCGTAAACCGCATAATTTTGGTTAGCTAGGTTTGCGGTATAAAACCCGTATCATTGACCAATGGCGGAATTTAAGATACTCTATTCATTACAGCGGACAGACTAGCTCATGTGGATAGAGCGTCAGCCTCCGGAGCTGAAGGTGGTGGGTTCGAGTCCCGCGTCTGTCAAAGACCAAAGCTAACAGAACAAAAATAATAATTTGCGCCTCTGCGGGAGATTTTTTCTGTAAAAAAATTAACAGAGAGACATCTCGCAGAGGCGCGGAGACGCAAAGGTGCAGAGTTGTTGTTTGATATATTTATCTTTTTCTTAAAGATTTTCGTTTTAAGATTATTGTGGGGGTATAAAAAAGAATTAACGTACCAAAACTTTGCGCCTCTGCGCCTCCGTGGGAGATTTTTTCTGTAAAAAAACTAACAGAGAGACA
>JAITUY010000249.1 GCA_031286095.1 Treponema sp.
TAGATGTCGCCTTCCAGTATGGCAAAACGCGCGGTCTTTTGCGTGATTTTCAGCGTGTATTCAACGCCGTCCGCTGTTTTGCCTGTGTATGTGTCCGTCTTCGGGACTGGCTTACCGCCTCCGCCTCCGCCTGTCGAGCCGTTGCTGCAGGCTGTCATTACGAGCGCCAGCGTCAATGCTAACGCTGCCAACAAGTTTTTTTTGTTCTTCATAGAGAACTCCTTTTTTGTTACTCCGCTCTTTTTGAGCGTGTAATCACGAGAATTAATCGTCTCTAAAGAGACGCGCTCTCAAGAGCGGTCGGTTCTAAAGAACCATATAAAAAGCCGGTAACTCCGCTTACGAAGAATTCCGGCGTTTTTACGGATTTGGGCGCTTGAGTCCGCTTTTTCTGTATTTTCTCTTAATAAATGAATAAAAGAACAATAATAGCCCATAGAAAGATGATAATTAGTTAATAGGCAATTTGTCAAGTAATGAAAGGAAATTAAAATTGCCCTACAAGCAATAATGACGAATGTAAAAGAAATCCTTGCTAAGAATTTAAAGGAAAATAGACGTAGGCTTGGAATCACCCAGCCGGAACTTGCGGAACGGGCTGGTATGTCTACTCAATATCTTGCAATGATTGAAATAGCGCGAAAATTCCCAACTGCCGATATTCTAAACCAGTTAGCGGCGGCGTTGGAAATAAATCCCCATGAGTTATTTTCCGTTTCGGTTTCACCTGAAAGGGTTATAGAACAACTGCAACAGGCGATTTTAGGCGCTATAGATAAAAGGCTGGATAATTTGGATCAAACGATTGAAAATGCTTTGGAGAAGGTTATTGAAAAGCGATGCGCCGATGTTCATTTGCCGGGTGGAAATTTTTCCCAGAAACAATAAGGGTCGCCATACCGCCTGTTACTCTCAGTTTCTTTTTACAGCCTTAAACAGCGCGTCCCTGCTGATTTCAGTCCAAACAGGGCGTCCGTGTGGACAGGCTGAGAAAGAAAACGGTTGTAGAGGATACGCTCATGCGCCGCATGTTGGTCAATGATATAGAGTTTGTCTTTCAACTCGATCAAAATCAACAACCCCGCCCTGAGTTGTTTTAATATTTATTTTTGGGATGTAGGGAGTGGGGAGTAGGTGCGCCAACTTTGTTGGCGGGTCGTCAGTAAACTAATCGTGAAAGTATCACGCAAAGCTTACTAACTAAAACCCTACTCCTAATATCAATTTTCCTACTCCCTATTGTTCTGTCCATTATAAACGGCGCAGTCTATCCATTCATAACTATCCAATAGAAGCCGCTGGGCAAAGATGTGGACGAAGTATAAGTTTCTGTTGCTGCATCAATATACGTGATAAAATAATTCCAGCCCTTTTTAAAAGGACAATTAAGAGTAGTACCATACGTCATAGTTACGTCTCTGTCCACATATATTAAATGTGAAAGTGCAAAAATGCCCTTGTTTACGTCATAGCTATAACAATGCAAACTATACTCTACATCAGATGTATAAAATGAAGCATCGTATTCGTTATCATCTGTCCAAAATTTTGCATTACTGTCGGTTATTGTAACTGGATTACCATCTACAGTCCAACTATCTTTTAACAACTCAAGACTTTTGGGTATGCCAAGATTTAAAGTTAACTTTCCATTGTTGATTTTTACAATTACCGGTTCGTTTATATGGTTAGTGTAGGAATCGGAGATGCCTTGATCATAATCCACCAACATATAACCGAAGTCGCGAGTATCGGTGTAGTTAGGAAGACTAGCCAAACTAGTGGTAGTGGTTAAATTAGTACCGTTTTTTACCTGTATACCTTGCGCTATAACGCCGCCTGTGATTCCGTCACCTGCGCCGTCAGGGTTGTTGCCGCCTGTCGAGCCGTTACCGCATGAGGTAAAGAAGAGCGAGAACGCTAACAATGTTGTAAGAATGATTTTAATTAGCGGAAGTTCACGGGGGGGGGGGGGACAATATGACTTTTGTTATTATTTGTCATTTTTTTGTTCCTTTCGCATCTTATTTCGTAAGATGCTTGTTTTGATGTTTCATTTGCAACGCAAATGGCAAGCTCAACGGCTCGCATGGGGATTACTGTAGCATAAACTGAGAGTGGGTGTCAATCACTTTTTGGGGAGGCTTAATAAAAGAGATGGATTGAAAAGCGAATGGCTTTTCAACTGGTGAGTTTTGCGCTTGAAATACAGGGAAAATCAGCTTAGTATAAAAGCGGGGTAAATCATGGAAAATTTAATTGATTTATACAAATGGTTTGATGAAAACCGCGACTCAATCATAGACAACCACTTAAATGAATGTGTTTTGTTAAAAGACAACACCGTTATAGGCTATTACCACAACACGGAAGCCGCTCTTTCAAACGCCCAAAAAAACGGCTTTGTAATGGGAGAATTTCTTATTCAGGACTGTATCACAAGTGAAGAAGAAACCATGATTTCTAACAATCAGGCGGTTTATTTTGGGATTTAACGCTATAACAATTC
>JAITUY010000254.1 GCA_031286095.1 Treponema sp.
CGGCCATGTTTGCACGGCCAAATCGGCAGAATATGTCCAAAGCTTTTGTTTTGTGGCAATATCAATCGCGTAAAATTCGCAATTCTCGTTTCCCAAAAAAAGCTTGCCATTATCCGCAATAACGGCGGAACGTATTTTTGAGCCGGTCTCAAAGAATATTTCCGGCTTAACTTCTAATGTTGCGAACTCATTTAATTGTTTTCCTTCAATGCTTTCAATATTTCTTGTTTTAGACGTATCAATTTCTTTTATAATTTTTACGTTTTTTGTTTCAGGCATATCGCCCTCCTTTATAATTTTTGTGTTCTTCCCGCATGAACAAAGCGCAACAAGACACATAAATATAAATAACAACCTCATTCTTTTCCTCCAAAAAGATCATATTATTGTACTAATAACATAGAAAAAGAGTTAAAAATGAACATTTTCGGACATTTTTGCAAAGCGCTCATAATAATACAGAATGGACTTGTGAGACAGCTAACCGAGTTGTCGAACAAGTCCATTTATTTAAGGATTTTCCGTTTCTCTGTAAATCTGCGTAATAATCTCTTCCATAGGCAGTTCTTTTACCGCAATGTCAGATAACGAAAATTTACTTGAAAGGAATTTAATAAAATCGCCGATTGCGGTTTTTTCAGCGTCAACCTCAAGCGTTAACTCCAGTGGTGATTTTTGTTCAAGCACTCTTACGCTGTCAGGAAGAACCGACATAGTATCAAAGGGCTGTTCAAGCGTCAGCTCGACAATTTTCTTTTCGCCTAGATTAAGCTGTAAATTTGCCAATGTGTCGTCAAATACCTTAACGCCATGATTGATGATTATCACGTTATCTGCGAGCTGTTTTACGTCTTCCAAATCGTGGGTTGTAAGGATAAAAGTTGTGCCGGTTTTATTCATCTTCAGAATAAACTCGCGGATTTTTGCCTTTGCGATAACGTCAAGCCCGATTGTAGGCTCATCAAGGAAAACAATCTTCGGCTTGTGGAGCATTGCCATTATAAATTCACATTTCATGCGTTCGCCAAGCGACAAAACCCGCGTAGGCTTGTGCATAACTTCCTGAACTTCAAACATTTCAGCTAATTCGTCAAGGCGCGTTTTATAATCCGCCTGCGTTATGCCGTAAATGGCGCGGTTCATGTTAAAACTGTCAACAGGGGGAATATCCCAGATTAACTGCGACCTCTGCCCGAATACCGCGCCGATTTCGCACACATACCTTTTTCGCTCCTTACACGGCGAATATCCCATAACGTCGATTTCCCCCGAAGTAGGGTACAACGCGCCGCAGAGCATTTTTATCGCGGTAGACTTGCCCGCGCCGTTTGGACCAAGAACGCCGCAGACAATCCCCGTTTCAACGTTAAACGATATATTGTCAACGGCGTTGACGATTACTTTTTCCCGCTTGAAAAAACTCTGTAAAGTTTCTTTCATGCCGCTTCCGCGCTTGAAAGTTGTGTAAGTCTTTACAAGATTATTTACTTTTATTATGTGCATATCAGCCGCCTACTCCTTCGTACAATTTAACCATAAAGTGATACAGCCATATTCCAAAAAACATGAACAATGCGCACGGGATAACCGAAATTAACAAAACCGGCTCAAGCCGTCCCAATAACGCGCTTGCCGGAAAAAAACCGATCATGCCTACAGGAATTATAAATGACGTAATTGTTTTTATCATCTGCGGGAATATTGATATGGGGTATTTCCCGAATGATATTATGCTGTCTAAAATGTCAGGCAGGCGCGAATTTCCAACCCACTTAAACGATGTCGCCGCCATAATTAATTGAAAACCTGCCATTACCGCAAATCCCGCAGTAAATAAAAGTAAAAATTGCGCGGTAGCGGCAAGCGAGGCGACGCCCGTGTGCGCTATTGCGAAGCCGAACATTACGCCGCCGCCTATTAAAAGCCCAAAACTTCCTGTGTCAAAATTGGAAGCGATTAAAAAGAAAAGAGGGTTTAACGGGCGCAGAAGGACAACTTCAAAACTGCCTTCGCGTATGTACTGCATTGTCGCCCATAACACATTACTAAACAATACGCACGCCAGTCCAAGCGACAATGTAAAAACAGATTGAATTAACAGCACTTCGTAAAAATTCCAGCCGGGAAAACTTGCTCCAGAATTGTAAATTAGTATCGTTACCAAAGGAAAAAATAAATTAAAACAAAGCGTTATTAACATTGAAAGTATAAAATTAAGCCTGTATGTTAATGCCTTTGACAATGCGGTCGCAACGCAGGTTTTGTAAATATTCAACATTCTTAACATTGCAGTTTTAACCCTCCGCATAAGTAATTGTGATTTTTTTGTTTCTCATTGCTAATTCCTCATTATTCATAATTAAGCGCCTACTGCTGTAAACCTTTTCATCGCCGTATGGTACAACAGCTCGGACACAAGAAAAACGCACAGAAGTTCCAAAGCCTGAATGCCCACTATCGCGGGAATTGACAGTTGAATGTCGCCTAACGTATATTTCCCGATGAATACCATTGCCGGCACATAAGACGTATACTGAAAAGGCAGAAAAAACTGAATAATCTGTAATGATTTCGGAAAAAAAACAAGCGGTATAAAAGTGCCGGAAAATACTCCGTAAAGCAGGTTGTAGAAAGAGCGTATCCCCGCAGACTCGACAATCCAAAACGACAGTATACCGATAATATAACTGACATAAAAGAAAATAAAATAAGCGAGCGCTATCGAAAGCAAAGTCCATAGTATGCTTGCCGGCATCATGTCAATTTTGAAAAGCAAAGAAAATATTACGGCGCATGGCAGAGCTTCAAGAAAAGTTCCCAATAAGCGGTGTCCAATTTTTTGAGAAAGCGCGAAAAAAGGGTGATGGATTGGGCGGAGCGCGAATGTTAAGAATTTGCCTGTGCGTATTAACATGGACAAATTCCAGTCCGCAGAATCCCAGATGATGTAGCCGATCAGCGCCGATATGCCGAAATAGCGGATCATCTGCAAATATTCGATGCCTCTTAACGTTCCGCCCCCGCCATAAACGGCAGTCCATGTAAAATACATTACAATAAAGTACATGGGACCGACAAAAAGCGATACCATCATATGAGAACGGTAAACGATATACTCTTTAATTGTGGCTGACGCTATCGCCCTACACACATCGAGCTTTTGTTTGAGTCTATTCAATTGTTTGCCCTTATATCAAACCAGACCAGATAATATTCTGCACATTGAAAAGAGCGCGCGAGAACCAGCCTTCTTTCGCAAAAGGTACAATCCACGCTGAGACAAGTTCTTCTTTCGGGTCAATGTACAGCGAACACGCCCCCGAACCTTCATGCATGACAGTGCCTTGAGAAAAAGTGAAGGCGGGACCGTTTCGCATATCAAAACCTACGCCGTAAAACCGTTCTTTTTCATTTGCTCCCCATGTATAATTTGGAAGCGCCGATGAAATCGTCGTCATCCTTTCCACAGCTTTTCTGCCAAGAATACGAGTGCCGTTTAACGTACCGCCTGACAGAATCATATTTCCAAAACGGATAAGGTCGTAAACTGTTGAATCCAAACCGCCGCCTGTAGAAGGAATATTAAGTTTTTCTCCAATCCAGTGAGGTTCGTAAGTATTGTTAATGATACTATCCAAAAATTGTTCTGTCTCTTCGTCTGAAACAATATAACGCTTTGCTTTTTCAGGCGTCAGCATAAATGCAGTATCTTTCATGTCCAACGGTTTGCATATATTGTCCTCAATGTATTTGTGCGCGTGTATGCCTGTTAATTTTTCGATAACCGCGCCCAAAATAACAAAACCAAAACTGCAATATGCCCATTCTGTATCGGGCTTCACGCGGAAACCATTGCCTATGACGCTTAAAGCGGCTGTCAACCAGTCAAACTCATTTTTCTTTTC